>JBEBXQ010000052.1:0-28750 GCA_040391535.1 Telluribacter sp.
GTAAAACTGATCGGGCCTTTGACGTACGGTGCTATTTCATAAGGATTGTAGTGAATCAGTACTCCTTTGTCAGAAAATATATAGTTGGCCGGAAGGAAAAATTTCCCGTTTTGCAGAAAATAACCTTTCTCTTCCAGATTGTCAGCAGCAGACAGTTTTTCTACTCTTCTGAATCTGCTTTCGACTATATTCAGAAATGCGGTTGAATCAGAAAAAAAACGGATAGGATTAAGTTCTTTACCGCTATGTGCGTCAAACAGATAAAATGTTGTAAAAGTATTGGGATGTGCACCTCCCAGAAATGAATATTGTGCCAATCCGTATGAAATAACCTTAGGACTGGTAAAAATGCTATCTCCGTTCATTTCAATTTCCCAGCAACCCATTGCATCCGGAAATGATTTCCGGAAATCCAGATAAGCGTCTTTTAAATCTTCATAAGCGTCTTTTATCCGGTTTCCTGAGGATGGTCTGATACCGATAAATGTGCTGTCGGTATTGGCATGAATATTCCTGACAATGAAATTTTCAATAAAATCAGCAATGTTCCTCCCGCCCGCTGAACTGTCAGAAGGGACCACATAACTTGTAGAAAAACGCAATCCCGGCATGGAATCGTTCCCGCAAATACCTTCTTCATAATCAAATCTCAGTTTGTGATAAGCAGTTGATTTATGAGATTGATCTGTCCCGGAATCTGGATTGCAGCCCAAGGTAGCGGCTGTTAATAAAAGCACTGAAAAGGGTATAAAATATTTTTTTAACATAAAAAGAGATAACGGGTGTCTGTTATTAATAACAGTATCATCTGATAATAGTTTATAAACTCATTAATTCTTTAAAACGGATGGCCTGGCGTCTGGAGATTTCGATTTTATCACCACCGTTGAGGGTCACGAGTAAGCCGCCACTGAACCACGGTTCTATTTTTTCGACCCATTGCAGGTTAATAATATGTTTCCGGTTTGCCCTGAAATAGGTTTCCTGATCAAGACGTTCCTCCAGACTGTTCAGTGATTTAAGCACCAATGGCTTCTGATCATCGAAATGCAGTCTTACATAGTTGCCCATGGATTCAAAAAGCCGGATTTTACCTAATTTTACAAACCAGCATTTTTCACCGTCTTTGACAAATACCTGATCATCCTGTCTCAGGATTTTATCATTCCTGCTAGTTTCGGGCATGGCTGCCTGATGCTGCGCACTGCTGAATTCCTCTTCCAGTCTTTTGACAGCTTCACCCAAACGATCCTGGTCAATCGGCTTAAGCAGATAATCAAAGGCATTGTAGTCAAAAGCCTTGATTGCATATTCATCAAAAGCAGTAGTGAAAATAACTTCAGGTGTTTTGCCTTCTATTTCAGAGAGTAACTCAAAACCGTTTTTACCCGGCATCTGAATATCCAGAAAAATCAGATCGGGCTGGTGCTCATCAATGAGCTCTAACGCTTCATCTGCATTGGAAGCCTCGGCAAGAATTTCAATTTTAGGGAAATTCTCCAGCAATCTTTTTAATTCATTCCTTGCCAGACGTTCATCATCTACAATTATGGTTCTCATGTGCTGTTTTTATTTTTAATTAATTGATGGGGACCCTCAGAAGCTATTGGCACTCTTACTGACGCGCAAACCGTATCTTCAGAATATTGATTTATCTCAAACGAGGCCTGTTTACCATAAAGAATAGATAAGCGTTCCGCCGTATTTAACAAGCCCACTCCTCCTGAATTTTTATCGCCAAGTGTACCGGAATTATAAATCTCTATCAGCAGATCATTATGGTCGATACCAGTCACTATTTTAATTGAACCACCATTTTTTAATTTACAGATACCATGCTTAATCCCGTTTTCCACGAGTGTCTGCAACATCATGGGCGGAACCTGCCAGTACATCGTTGTAGGATCTGCAATAACTTCATATTTCAGACGGTCTTCGTACCTGACTTTTTCCAGTTCAAGATAATCCGTTACCGTTTTCAGTTCCTCTCTCAGCTCTACTGTTTTTCTTCGGTCGGCCAGAAGCGAATTTCGTAAAATATTTGATAATTGTGTTATACTTTGCTGCGCTTTTTCAGGGTTTTCTACAACCAGTGCCCTGATGCTGTTCAGCGCATTAAAGGTAAAGTGCGGATTGAGCTGCGAGCGGAGAACTTTTGCTTCAGCTTCGCGCATGGAAGTCTTCAGCATTATTTTCTCCAGTTCTGCCATACGGTTCATCTGCACGTAATTATAAACCGTAAAAGACAGGATCCAGGCTGCCAGGTTTTTGCACCAGTTTCCAAAGTACATCCAGAACATGAAGGGTTGGGTCCGGATATTCTCAACCAGAAGTTGTCTGTCAATCGGTAAATTGATCAGCGTCATAATCAGGCCGAGGCTAATAATCGATAATGCTACTCTGATGATCAGTCGTGGCAGTGGAAGCGCACTCCATTGCCATCTGCGGATCACTAACCGGTACAGGTGTGTAAGGGTAACACAAAGAAGAATATTAACGATGCTCAGCAAAAATGTTGAGAGATCGAAGGAATATTCAATTGCGTAAGGAATGTACTCATACATAATGAGCAACGTCCAGCCGGCAAATTGCAAGGTCCAGTAGATACTGTTTTTGGACATGCTATAGATCGAGTTTACAGCTCAGGAAGTTTTTTGTAAAAGACAAAGATCCAAAAAATATGGATAATTCCTGATGCATTAAGTACCAGTGGAACAAAGCACCCATGAGCGGCAGTTAAACCCTGTCAGGTATTTCTAACGTAAGCAGGTGGGTAATGTCATTGGAAAGCCGGATCGTAAATATCTTTTCAGTATACGAATAATTAAGCTTATAAAGACAAAGATTACTATGTTCAAACCGGTCCATCCCGTCAAGTGTCTGGCTGAATAAGGAGGCAAGCAGAATCCGCATGGCTCTTCCGTGTGTAGCCACCAGAATGGTTTCCTCATCCGGCCTGCTTAGCATCAGTTTCAGAAAATCCTGCTGACGTAAACTGACATCTACCGGGCTTTCCCCGCCTAAAGTGGCTTTGCTGATATTACCGTTTTTCCAGTCCTGTAATAATTCGCTATAGGCATGTGCATCTACTGCATCCGGCTTGTGGCCTTCGTAAATCCCCCAGCAAATTTCATTGAGTCCGGCATGTTTCTCAAACGGAATTCCTGTATCAATGAATTTTTGAATAGATTGTTGTGTCCTGACAAGCTGTGAAGCATAAACCTTGTCAAACGGAACGTGTTGATAGGCATCAAAAAACGCTGATGCCTGTGCTTTACCCCATTCATTCAGAGAAGAGTTAATACCGCTGCCCTGAATAATACCCCGACGATTATAGTCGGTTTCTCCATGTCTTACCAGATAGATTGTTTTACTTTTATCAGACATTGTATTATTTTAATAAAAAAATTGGCATAAATGCCTTTTAATGCTAAATTGCGCTATACAAAGTTAGATAATTTTTAGATATGTTCATTAAAGAAATTTCACTGAACGATCTCGGGCAGTTTTCAGGACAGACAATTGCAGAGCATTTAGGAATCGAATTTACAGAAATAGGGAAGGACTACCTCGTTGCCAGGATGCCGGTGGACCATCGTACACATCAGCCTATGGGACTTTTGCATGGGGGAGCATCCGTAGTGCTGGCAGAAACACTGGGTAGTGTGGCTTCATTTTTATGTATTGAGGAACCTGATAAATACCAGGCCGTTGGGCTTGAAATTAACGCAAATCATGTCAGATCGGTAAGGGAAGGTTGGGTGTACGGACGTACACAGGCTATTCATATTGGCCGGAGTACTCAGATATGGGAAATCAGAATTACAAATGAAGAACAGAAGCTGGTTTGTATCAGCAGACTGACGGTGGCTATTGTACCGATAAAATGAATTGTCGCCAGGAAACAATTTCACAATAAATTATTGTTTCATTAAATATATTTGCAGTTATCAGCATTACGGTGGTTGTCAGATGAAAGTACAGTCTGCCGTGTATTTTGCATTTACCAGTAAACGATGATAGTGACCACTAAGGAATCAGATGTAGCGCCGGCTGTTCAGTTGAATGCCGGATCTCTGATTGAATGCGCCCGTGAATTCCAGCTACCTTCTGCGATGTGGCGGATACCCGAACAAAAAGAAGTAAAATTTCTGGTTTCTTTCAGTGAGATCGCTGAAACAGGATTCAGTAAACTGGAAGAAATGCCCAAGGGCTTCCTGGTAAGTGCCTTCGTCAATGATGAACTGGAAAAAGCCAGGGTCATAAAAGGTGATCTTCTGTTTACCCTTACGCTCAGGGGTGAGGTGGCTTATTATAAGCAAACGGATGAAGCCGATCCTGAAAAGGTGCAGCATTTTTTGCACAGGGTGGCTGAAATTTCACAAAATGCCGATGAAATAAAGTATAATAATACACTTTCATTCTTATCTGAGGAAGATAAAGACACGGAGGCACATTACAAACGGATTGTAGAACTTGGTGTATTGTCCATTCAGCAGAATGCGTTTGATAAAGTGGTGCTTTCCAGGACAAAAGAATTTGCAATGTCTGCCTCTTTCGATGTTGCAAAAGCTTTTTTACAGTTGGAGATGGCCTATAAGACGGCTTTTATTTCATGGATTAATCTGCCTGAAAAAGAAGAAATGTGGTTAGGTGCCACTCCGGAATTACTTGTGGAGGTATCTGACAAAAGTGTTTTCAGGACGATAGCACTTGCCGGGACTCAGGGCGCTTTGCACAATAACGGAGAACTGATTCCCCGTTATGATATAAAGTGGGGGCAAAAAGAAATAGAGGAACAGGCACTGGTGAGTCGCTATATTGTATCCTGTTTTAAGAAAATAAGGTTACGGGAGTACAGCGAAAAAGGGCCTAAAACAGTATTGGCGGGGAATTTGTACCATCTTAAAAGTGAGTTTGAAGTAAATATGAAGGAAGCGTGTTTTCCGGATCTGGGAAGCGTGATGCTGGCATTGCTGCATCCGACTTCAGCCATTTGCGGAACTCCCAAACTACCGGCCATGGAATTTATTCTGAAAATGGAAGGATTCGACAGAAGTATTTACAGTGGTTTTATCGGGCCGGTTAATGTAGGTAATTCAAGCAATATTTATGTAAATTTGCGTACGGTCAGGTTCAGAAACGGGATTGCGACATTTTTTGCGGGAGCCGGAATAACTGAAGGCTCAGACTCTTCCAGAGAATGGGAAGAAACTGAACTCAAATGTGACACACTGCTCAGGATTTTGAATCAGCCAGTTGTTGATCAGAAATAATAAATAATCTATACTCGTAATAAATCATACTCGGTAACTTAGGAATTAAAATGAAACTAACATATTCTAGTCCAGGGAGAATTTCCCCGAAATTTTATGACAAAGTTGACCGGTATCCTTTTCAACCCAATTACCTGTTCCCCTCTTCAACAGTTTAAGAGAGGGTCTTATTTATTTGCTGCTTTATGTTTTTTTGCCAGTTGCGGAAAAAAAAACGAGGCTCCTGCGCAAAGGTCTGCCAATAAGCCTATTGTCGATGTCATTATAGCTGATGCGATGGCGCTCAACCGTGATTTTGAAGTGAACGGTTCCGTCGTCTCCAATGATTTTGTAGAGCTGCAACCTGAAATAAGCGGGCGCATCACCTATCTTAATGTGCCTGAAGGGCAGTTTGTGAAAGAAGGGACCATTATCGCACGTATCAATGACGCGGATTTGAAGGCGCAGCTGAATAAGGCCGAATCACAGCTGCACCTTGCAGAGCTCACAGAAGGACGTCTTAAAAAACTCGTTAATATTCAGGGAGTTAATCAGGCTGATTATGATGCGGCCCTGAATCAGGTAAATACCCTTAAAGCAGATATTGAGTATTATACCGCTTTGATTGAGAAAACAATTATCAAAGCCCCCTTTAGCGGGAAAGTAGGTCTTCGCAGGGTAAGTTTAGGCTCCTATATCAATACTGGAACCGTCATTGCTTCTATTCATCAGATGGATAACCAGAGAGTGGATTTCTCTGTCCCTGAAGAGTTTTCAAACGCTGTAAAAATAGGTGAGTCTGTCGACGTGATCATTGATCAGAATAATCAGGAAAAATTAAAGGCACGTATTATTGCTACAGAACCTGGCGTTACTGTAGATACCAGAAGCCTGACGGTGAGAGCTGTATTGTCAGCCTCAAAAAGTAATCCCGGTGCTTTTGCAAGGGTTTTTATTAACCGGGGCCAGGCAAAAAAGCAGATTCTGGTACCTTCAAACTGTATTATTCCCGAGTCAAAAACAAAAAGTGTAGTTGTTTTAAAGAATGGCAAGGCAACATTTACTGAAATAGAGACGGGTATCAGGGATGAGTACCTGGTAGAAGTAACAAACGGACTAAGTATCGGTGATACGGTGGTGGTTGCAGGTATGTTGTTTACAAGACCTGGATCCGCAGTTGATGTCAGAAGTGTGGTTAATCTTTCTAACCTGAACACGTTATAATTGAGCTAATACTGACTACAGATCCTTAACACATGAATATTTCAGAATTATCTCTCAAAAGACCGGTTTTGGCCGTGGTAATGAATTTAACGATCATTCTTTTCGGACTGATCGGATATAGTTTTTTATCACTGCGTGATTATCCGGCAATTGATCCGCCGATTGTGAACGTAAGAACGACATACGTTGGTGCAAATGCGGATGTTATTGAAAGCCAGATTACTGAGCCTCTGGAGAAATCTATTAACGGGATCCCGGGTATCAGGACTATTTCATCCACCAGCCAGATCGGCTCCAGTAATATTACGATTGAGTTTAACCTGGATATTGATCTGGAAGCTGCCGCCAATGATGTCAGGGACAAAGTAAGTCAGGCACAGAGGAATCTGCCTCAGGATCTTGATGCACCTCCTGTTGTATCAAAAGCTGACGCTAATGGTGACTTTATTCTGCTGCTGGCTATACAAAGCCCCACAAAAGGTTTGCTCGAATTAAGTGATTATGCCGAAAACGTATTACAGCAACGCCTGCAGACGATAAATGGTGTAAGCGCCATCAACATTTTCGGACAAAAGCGATACGCAATGCGTATCTGGCTGCTGCCGGAAAAAATGAATGCCTACAATATTTCTTTCAATGACGTCAGCAATTCGCTTGCGTCAGAAAATGTGGAACTGCCTGCCGGAAAGATTTATGGAAGCAATACTGAGCTGACTATCCGTACCATGGGGCGGCTTACGTCTGAACAGGACTTTTCAAATCTGATCATACGTGAAGATAAAAGCGGAATTGTACGGTTGGGGAATATTGCAAGGGTAGAACTGGGTCCGGAAAATGAAGAGCAGAGCTGGAAATATAACGGGCTTTATGCTGTAGGGTTGGCGGTGGTACCACAGCCCGGTGTGAATTATGTGGAGATTGCAGAGGAATTCTATAAACGCCTGGAAGAAGTAGAAGAGTCCAATAAGTCGGATATTACTTTTAACGTACTGATTGATAATTCTTTATTGGTGAAGAAGTCGCTCGAAGAGGTAGAAGAAACCATTTTTATCGCATTCGGGCTTGTGGTGATTGTGATCTTGTTTTTCTTCCGGAATCTGAGAATAGCCGTCAGGCCGCTTATTGATATTCCGATATCACTTATAGCGACCTTCTTTATTATGTATATCGCCGGCTTCTCCATTAATATCCTGACTTTGCTCGGTATCGTACTCGCGACCGGCCTTGTGGTGGATGATGGTATTGTGGTAACCGAAAATATATTCAGAAAACTGGAGGAAGGAATGCCTATACGTAAGGCAGCAAGGGAGGGAAGTAAAGAGATTTTCTTTGCCGTTATATCCACCTCGCTGACGCTGGCAGTTGTATTTATGCCGGTAATTTTCCTGGAAGGTTTTGTAGGTAGTCTTTTTCGTGAGTTCGGGATAGTGGTAGCCATGGCCGTGCTTATTTCGGCATTTGTTTCGCTGACAATTACACCGGTACTCAATGTCGCTATGCACAGAAAGAAAAGCGGACACGGTTGGCTTTACAATAAGACAGAGCCCTTCTTTACAGGAATGGAAAGTGGTTATAAAAGCTTTCTGACAGCATTCATGAAAGTAAGATGGGTCTCATGGATCATCGTAGTTGTCTGCGGTGGGCTCATCTGGTTTACCTATTCAAATCTGCAAAGTGAGCTGGCGCCCATGGAAGACCGGAACAGTGTGAGGCTGACAATGACGGCTCCCGAGGGAACCAGTTTTGATCAGATGCTGGCGATCTCTGATGAAGTCATCAATTTTTTGAATGACTCTGTTCCTGAGCGCGAGTTTGTGTTTTCATCCACACCTGGTCGTAGTGGAACCGGTGTCAACTCAGGTATGGGGCGAATAGGGCTGATTCCTGCCGAGGAAAGACAAAGGAGTCAGAATGAAATTGCTGCGGATATTAATAAGAAATTACCTCAATTTAATAATGCCAGGATTTTTGCTGTTCAGGAACAAACCATTGCCGTGGGAATCGGATCACGTGGTGCTCTTCCGGTGCAGTTTGTCCTGCAGAATCTGGATTTTAATAAGCTTGTGGATGTATTGCCACAATTCCTTGAAGAAGCTAGGGATAATCCTGTGTTTCAGAACGTAGACGTGAACCTGAAGTTCAATAAACCTGAACTTCTGCTCACCATTGACCGGATGAAAGCACGTGATCTGGGCCTCGCGACCAGCGATGTGGCCGGTGCGGTGCAGGCTGCTTTCAGCGGACGCCGGCTGGCTTATTTTATTATGAACGGAATGCAATATCAGGTGATCGGGCAGGTAGAGGGAAATGTACGGGCAAGACCTGCAGATATTCAGAAACTGTATGTCCGAAACAACAGAGGTGAAAATATTTCGCTGTCTGCTGTTGTGAAACTGGAGGAAGTAAGCGGGCCGCCTTCCATTTATCACCATAACCGTTTCAAAAGCGCCACTATTTCAGCTTCTCTCGTAGACGGGAAAACGATTGGAGACGGTGTGACTGCTATGCGTGAAATTGCAGACCGGTTATTGGATGAATCTTTTCAGACAGATCTGACAGGTCCGTCAAGGGATTATGAGGAAAGCTCCTCCAATACATCCTTTGCATTCGGACTGGCACTTTTACTGGTATATCTGGTACTGGCAGCACAATTTGAAAGTTTCAAAGATCCGTTCATTATCATGTTTACCGTTCCACTGGCTTTAGCAGGCGCACTGCTGAGTCTGTATCTTTTTGATCATACCATTAACATTTTCTCTCAGATCGGAATGATTATGCTGATCGGGCTTGTTACAAAAAACGGGATATTGATTGTGGAGTTTGCCAATCAGAAACGAGAACATGGATTGGGAAAACTGGATGCTGTAATTGAAGCAGCCTCCCAGCGTCTGCGGCCCATTCTGATGACGACCCTGGCTACGGCTTTCGGCGCATTGCCTATTGCGATGAGCCTTGGAGCTGCTTCTACCAGTCGTAAGCCACTTGGTGTTGTTATTGTCGGTGGTTTGTTTTTCTCCCTGATCCTGACTTTACTGGTTATTCCGGCCATTTACAGCTATATATCAAGTACCCATAAAAAGGATCCGGATGCAGAGGAAGAAGCAGAAGCAAAACTGCCGGCACTGGAAAGTCAGGAAGTATGATTTATTGGAGATGACAGTAAAATTGATTTTAACCCGGTTGATTTAAATTGCATGTATAAAAAATATATTGGTGTCATTTTATTATCAGGTTTGACAACCATCAGTGTATATTCACAGGAAAGTGGAGTTCAGTTAATCAGGCTCAGCGATGCCATATCGCTGGGTTTGAAAAATAATCTTGAAATTCAGATTGCTAAAAATGATGTGGAAGCGGCTACGCTGCTGAATCATTATGGTGTGGCAGGAGGCTTGCCCACGGTTGTGGCAACTGCTTCGAATACCGAGCAAATCAATAATATTAATCAGCGTTTATCAAACGGAACGGTTATTGAGCGGAAAGGTGCCGCAGGGAATAACACAGCAGTTAGCCTGAGCGGAGGCATTGTGTTGTATAACGGGAAGAGGATTGTAGCTACTAAAAATCGTCTTGAGCAAATACAGCAGCAAAGTAAAGAGGTGCTGAATGGTGAAATCCAGAATCTGATTTCCCAGATTTCCAATACTTATTATGATATTGTACGGCAGCAGAGTTATGTAAAAACCATCGATCAGTCGATACTTGCATCTGAAAAACGTCTTGAAATTCTGGAAGCCCGAAGATCAGCCGGTCTGGCAAATAATGCGGATATGTTTCAGGCACAGATTGATCTGAATGCACTGATACAGAACAGGAAAAGCCAGGATCTGGTCGTTGGAGTGGCCAAAACAGAGCTCCTGCGCTTATTGAATATTGATCTTCAGCAGAATATTGCTGTGGATGATACCATTGTCGTAGATAAGCAGGTAGAACTCACCGATATTCTGGATCAGATAAGAACGAATCCGGATTTAAAGGCAGCAGATCAGCAGATACGTATTCAGGAATTGATTGTACATGAAGTCAAAGCGCAGCGTTATCCCACTTTACGGTTGAATCTGGGGTATAATTATTCAAGAAACCAGAGTGCAGCCGGATTTAACCTGCTTAACCAAAGTAACGGACCCAATGCTAATTTATCGCTCAATATACCTATTTATAATGGTTCGGCTTTGAAAAGGCAGCAGCACGTGGCGGAAATTGATGTGACCAATTCAAGAATACAATATCAGTCGCTTGAAAGGGACTATTCTTCACAGGCCGTTAAAACTTATCAGTCTTACCGTAACGCACTTGAACAGCTGGCTCTGGAAACTAAAAATTATGAAATCAGCAGGCAACTGCTCGACCTGACCTTACAGCGTTTTGAACTTATTCAGGCAACGATTATAGACCTCCGGGAAGCGCAGAAGAGTTTTGAAGAAGCCGGTTACAGACTGGTTAACCTTAGCTTTGCTGCCAAAGTTGCTGAGATTGAAATGAAGCGTATGGTGGGTTTGCTTGAATAAAGAATATCGACAGCATTTACATAATCTGAGAGTGAATTGTAAAAGGTTTTGTAATTTTACTGATCATGATTTTACAATTCAGTTTTTCCGGGATATAAATGTTATTCATAGGTAAATATAATCACCTGGTCATCGACCGCTTAACGAGTGTTGGTTTTTTTCTGACAGATGAGCAGGAGGAAGAGGTACTGCTTCCCAACAAGTACATTACAGATGAGATGCATCTGGGGGATACTGTAAAAGTATTTGTCTATAATGATTCGGAAGACCGCCCGGTAGCCACTACTGAAACTCCCCGGATTATCCGTAATGAATTTGCCTTGTTACAGGTAAAGGACATTAACGAGTTTGGGGCTTTTCTGGACTGGGGGTTGGAGAAGGACCTTTTTGTCCCTTTCAGAGAACAGCCGGAACGTATGATGATCGGTGAATGGTATCTGGTTTTTCTCTATCTGGATCCCAAAACCGGCCGATTGGTGGCTTCTTCACGTATAGGAAGGTATCTTGATAATGAACGCCTGACGGTCAAACAGGATGATGAAGTAGATCTGATCGTTTGGAGAAAGACTGATCTTGGATATAATGTCATTATTAATCACTTTCACAGTGGCCTGATTTACGCAAATGAGGTTTTCAGAAAGCTGGAGCCTGGTGACCAGATGAAGGGATATGTGAAAATGATCCGTGACGGGAATAAGCTGGATATCAGCCTCGAAAAACCGGGCTATGCCAGTATTGAGCCTAATGCAGACAAAATAGTAGACATACTCAAAAAGGAAGGCGGTTTTCTGCCGTTGGCTGACCACAGTTCTCCGGAAGAAATTACGAAGAGAATGCAAATGAGTAAGAAGGTATTTAAAAAGGCTATCGGCGCACTTTATAAAAAAGGAGTCATCCGTATTGCAGACGACGGTATTCACCTTTTAAAATAGCATCAATATCCATTTAGGAAAACGGCCATCAGTTTTTAGCTGACGGCCGTTTTTTATGCTATGGTAGACTGAAACATGGCATTATTTCGATTTTGCCCAGGTGTCTTTCAGCGTGACAGTCCTGTTGAAAATAATTCTGTCAGCCGTACTGTCGGTATCAACACTGAAATAACCTTTTCTCAGAAACTGGAAGGTTTCACCTTCGTTTACACTCTTCACAGAGGGCTCAGCCCATGCATTTATAACAGACAGCGAATCCTGATTGATATATTCTTTGAAATCACCTTCCTCTGCCGACGGATTTTCCACTTTGAACAGACGGTCATACATTCTGATTTCAACTGCTACAGCTTCATTTACGGGTACCCAGTGTAAGGTTCCTTTTACATGTACACCCGACGTATCCTCACCGCTTTTGCTGTTTTCGAGATAAGAGCAGTGGATTTCCGTAATTTCACCGGAAGCATCCGTCACCACTTCATCGCATTGAATAATATATGCACTTTTCAGGCGGACCATCTTGCCAGGTGCGAGTCTGAAATACTTTTTCGGAGGATCTGTCATAAAATCATCCCGTTCAATATAGATTTCACGGCTGAAAGGAATCTCACGTGTATTTCCCTCCGGGTTTTCAGGGTTGTTCTCGCTTTTACAAAGCTCTGTTTTTCCTTCAGGAAAGTTGGTAATTACGACTTTTAGCGGATCTGTAACCACCATCCTGCGTTCTGCATGCTGATTCAGATCTTCTCTTACACAAAATTCGAGTAACCCGATGTCAATCAGGTTTTCTCTTCGGGCAATACCAATTCTTTCACAGAAATTGCGGATGGACTGTGCAGGATAACCTCTCCTGCGCATACCTGAAAGTGTAGGCATACGGGGATCGTTCCAGCCGCTGACATGCTTTTCATTGACCAGCTGTAATAGTTTTCGCTTACTCATTACCGTATAGGTAAGGTTCAGACGGGCAAATTCATATTGTCTCGACGGAAAAATCTCCAGTTTATCAATAAACCAATCGTACAAGGGGCGATGGGGAATAAATTCCAGTGTGCAGATCGAGTGGGTAATGCCCTCGATGGAATCTGATTGCCCGTGGGCAAAGTCATACATGGGGTAAATTTTCCATTTGTCCCCTGTACGATGATGATGGGCAAAACGTATGCGATACATCAGCGGATCACGGAGATGCATATTGGGTGATGCCATATCAATTCTGGCACGTAACACTTTGCTTCCTTCCGGATAGTCACCATTTTTCATTCCTGCGAACAATTCCAGGTTTTCTTCAACAGACCGGTCACGGTAAGGACTGTCTGTACCAGGTGTGGTGGGTGTGCCTTTTCCGGCAGCGATTTCTTCAGCAGTTGAATCGTCTACATAAGCAAAACCTTTTTTGATGAGCTCAACCGCAAAGTCGTATAACTGATCAAAATAATCTGAAGCATAAAACTCGTTAACCCATTCAAAACCCAGCCAGCGTATATCATTTTTTATGGATTCGACATATTCGGTGTCTTCTGTCACGGGGTTTGTATCATCAAAACGAAGGTTAGTGGCCCCGCCATATTTTTTTGCCAGTTCGAAATTAAGACAGATGGATTTGGCATGACCAATATGCAGATAGCCGTTAGGCTCCGGCGGAAACCTGGTCAGGATGCCCTTTTCAAATGACCGGGTACTTAAGTCGTTTTCGACGATCTCTTCTAAAAAATTCAGTGACTTAGCTTCTGTACTCATTATGATGTTAGTATGCCAGATAATAATCTTTGTAATGGTCTGCAAACGAAATGCTTTTATATTTACAGACTTCAAATTTAATCAATTTGTACTTATCAAAGTGCATCCTGTTGGCAAATCCCATTCTGCAAAAGAATTATTTCAATTTTGAATGATTTAATTACATTTATTTTGTAATATTGTGACATCTCATTTTTTAATAATCATGGGATAAAAAGCGATAACCGGGAATGCAGAAACGTCATGACTATTCGATCATGGCGTTTTTTTGTTTGTCTTTCCTGAAAAAAATTGATCTGAAGGTTTAATTGTGCTATTATTGGCACTTTTTTAATATCTGAAAAGAATGCGGTATTTTATTGAATTCAGTTACAAAGGAACAGCTTATCATGGCTGGCAACGCCAGAATAATGCGATTTCCGTTCAGCAGAAAATAGAAGAGGCGGTCAGGGTTTTATTATCAGTCTCTGTCGATATTACAGGTAGCAGCAGAACGGATGCCGGTGTGCATGCTGAACAGCAATATGCTCATTTTGATGTGGGCAATGAAATGGCCGTTTCTGCTGAGAAACTGACTTACAGTCTGAATGCCATTTTACCCAGGGACATCGCCATTCATCGTATTTTTCCTGTCAGTAATGATGCGCATTCACGTTTTGACGCTCTTTACAGAAGATATGAATACCGGATTGTGGACCGGAAAAATCCTTTTATGTATGAAAGGGCATGGTTATACAGAGGTGCGCTTGATATCAATGAAATGAACAGGGCAGCGGCACTTTTACTTCAGTATGATGATTTTGAAAGTTTCAGCAAACTACACACGGATGTAAAAACGCATATATGTCATATTACCAGAGCAGAATGGTACTATCAGCACGATATACTCATCTTTACAGTTCAGGCCAACCGGTTTCTGAGAGGAATGGTGAGGGCACTGGCCGGGACGCTCATGGAGGTAGGAAAAGGTAAAATGACTGTAGATCAGTTTGAGGATATCATCAGAGCGAAGGATAGAAAAAGGGCCGGAGCTCAGGCTCCGGCCCTTGGTTTAACCCTTGTAGAAGTCGCCTACAAAGATTATTAGCATTTAGTTAGACATTCCTCCGATATACTTCTGGAAAATCGCTTCGTATTTGGCAATCGCTTCCGGTTTATTGGCTTCACGGCACGCATTTACGATCGTATTCAGAATATACAGATCCATATTGGCATCTCTCCTTCTGCTGCTTCTGGCATTCTGAGATGCATAAGCCAGGTTTTCATCCGCACGTGTAGCCATTTTATCTGCAATGTCCAGCGCCATTTCATCATTACCGACTGTAAATAAAGGTTCAATGAAATTGGCGGAAATCTGATCATACGGAATACTCTTGTCAGGCATTGTTCTCAGATTGAACTCCAGCGCATTTTTTGCCAGATCTGTTTTACCTTCGTTCAGTAACTGTCCGATCAGACGCAGGAAAGCGATACGGGCTGTATAGACCGGTGAACCTAAATAGGTGTTGTCATAATAGGTGTTTTCGTTATCAAGTTCACGCCAGAACATATTCTCCAGCAGGTTTTTGTACATGATATCGGTATTGACGTAACCATCTGTTGCACCCGTAACTTTGACCGGAAGCAAACGGTAGGCATAACCTTCAAGCTGCATATACTCTTTCAGGTTGAGGTAGCTGGCACCTGACAAGGTCGCCGAGAAATAAATAGGGCGTTCCCAGTTATTGGAAGCAATGATATCCAGCATAATCAGGTCAGATTTGTACAGATCTTTCTGGCCGATACTCCAGGTTATGGAGTCGGTAAGGAGATTATCCAGTTCTGGTTTGAGGACATTCATCTTTCTTACCGCAGTAGTATCGACAGGGATAAACAATACGGAAGACGGCAAAATGGAGGTCATATCACCGCTGGTCAGGGGTACCTGAATAGCCTTGTTCTTTTGATTCACCAATGTCAGATAATCTTTCAGGTTGATTCCGTTTTTAACAGCCGGAATTTCGTAGAAAGGAACAATATCATTGGTACCGTTAATGTAATTCTCAAAATCAAGTGAAATAGGCAAAGGCTCTGATTCGTAAGTAGCCCGTTTCATTTGCTCAATATACCAGTCTGTTCCCAGTAAGCTCAGGTTACAGACCCTTACGTCTGTACGGAAACCTTCCACTTCCTGCACATACCATAAAGGGAAAGTGTCATTATCGCCTCCAACAAACAGGATAGCGTTGGGAGCGCAGGAATTTAACAGGTTTTTAGCAAAATCAACGGAATGGTACCGGTTTGCCCGGTTATGGTTATCCCATCCTTTGACACCCATCATTACGGGCGCTATAAGGCCTAAAGCAGTGGCTACACCTGCTGCTGACATGCGGTTCTTAATAAGCGACCCGATACCATCAGCAATGGCTATCACGCCAAATCCGATCCAGATACAGAAAATATAGAAAGATCCTACATAGATATAATCCCTTTCACGCGGTTCAACCGGTGGTGAATTCAGATAAATAACGAGGGCGACCCCGGTAAGGAAGAACAACAGACCGAGAATCAGCAGATCCTTTCGTTTTCTGAAGAACTGGAATACAATTCCCAGCAGCCCGATTACAAACGGAATCATATAATAGTTGTCATGTGCTTTGTTATGAGCAATGACAGACGGGAACTGTTTGAAAGCATCCCAGGGGACCAAGCTTCCGGCTCCTTCTTCATCGCTTTCACGTCCTACGAAGTTCCATAGGAAGTAACGCCAGTACATGTGGCCGATCTGGTGGCTGAACATGAAAGAGAGCTGGTGAGACAAGGTAGGTTTTTGTCCTTCTGCCAGGTTTTCCATCTGCCGGTATAACTGAACATGGTTGGCCTGGGTGCTGTACATCCTTGGCAGCAAGGTATTGGCACCGGCTTCGTACTCATAATCAGGTTTGTAATTGTAGATTTCATACTTGCCATTGAGCTTGCGGTACATGGGGTCACCTTTTTTCTGGCTGATGGGCCTGGAGGTAAACGTAGGACCTATCAGAAGCGGCCGGCTTCCATATTGTTCCCGTTTAAGATAGGAAACAAAATTCATGATATCGCTGGGGTTATTCTCATTGATCGGCGGATTGTAATTTGATCTGACCAGGATCATGATGTAGCTTGAGTACCCGATCAGTACAAAAGTCAGTGAAAGCATCGCCAGGTTTAAAGTTACCTTCTCTCTCTTTTCTGAATAGAGGATTGCCCATATCAGGGCACCAAGGCAAAGCAGGATAAAGAAGGTGATTCCCCAACCATAGGGTAGTCCGAGCGAGTTGACAAAAAAGACCTCGAACGAGCCGGCAATACTGGGTAATCCCGGAATAATGCCGTTATTAATGATACCCAGAATCACTAATCCTACCACAAAGGTAATTACACACCCCCAGAAAGAATGGTTTTTATATTTCTTGAAATAATAAACCAATGCAAGAGCGGGAATAGTAACAAGGTTTAATAAGTGAACTCCAATGGATAATCCTACCAGGTAAGCGATAAAAATAATCCAACGATTACCTGCAGCTTCATCTTCAATGCGTTCCCATTTAAATACTGCCCAGATGACAATGGCGGTAAAGAAAGAAGAGAGCCCGTATACTTCGGCTTCTACAGCCGAAAACCAGAAAGAGTCGGACCAGGTATAGGCCAGTGAACCCACGACTGATGCTCCGAGTGTCAGTACGATATCAGACATTGATAATTCTTCATCCGTTTTACCTATTAATTTTCTGCTCAGTAAACTGATGGTCCAGAACAGGAACAAAATAGTAAAAGCGCTGCTAAGTACGGATAGCATATTGACCCAGTAAGCCACCTGTGTAACATCACCAAAAGCCAGAAAAGAGAAGATACGGCCCAGTAATAAGAAAAACGGTGCACCTGGAGGGTGAGGAACCTGAAGCTTATAGGCGCAGGCAATGAACTCACCACAATCCCAGAAGCTGGCAGTTCTTTCTACGGTGAGTGCATAAGTGATAAATGCAATGGCAAATACACCCCAGCCGGTCAGATTGTTTAATCGACTAAATTTTGTCATTGTTTTGGTATAGGCAGTTTACAGTTGAATGATATTTTATTTCTTTTTTGCAGGTTATCAGATGCATCACAGTAGTGGTTTGGTAATAGAAAAGTATTTCATTCAGTTGATGGCATATAAGATGAATTGACTGGTATGCGGCGTCAAAAATAGCAAAATAACCCCAACCAGCTACGTTTTGCTTCTCTTAAAAAGTGTTAATCCGCATTTCCGGCCTTAATAACTGCATATTGATCCGCTATTTGTCCGAAAGTATTCGTGCTCCTGACAGTATTCAAGCCTGAATTTTGGTATTTTTGTCAGATATTAATGAGGATGTAAATTTTAACAGGGAATACAGAATGCTTTCGACATTAGTGAAAATAAGCAATGTGACCAATCTTTCAGATGCCCGTTATTGCTCGGGTATGGGTGTGGAATGGATTGGTTTCAGTGTGGATGAAGGGGACGTAAATTATGTTTCTCCAAAAAAATTCGGCGAAATAAAATCGTGGCTGGCCGGAGTGAAAGTGATGGCAGAAACGAAAGCGACTGATCTCGCTGCTATTCTGGACATGCTGGATACCTATGAAGTAGACGGGGTGCAGATACCCGATACGGTTCAGGCTGGCGAATTGAAGGCGGTATCAGGCAAAACGGTGTTTGTACGGATCGATACTGATGAACTGGAACCTGCAGACTTACCGTCAGTGCTGGCCGGGAATCCCGCTGAAATGTATGTGCTTGAGAGTCATTCAGAAAATGAACTGGATCACGACTGGCAGGAAGTAATTACTTATGTAGCCAGAACTCATGAGATATTAATAGGTTTTGGAATAGAAAACCCGGAAATAATCGAAAATCTGGTAAATGCGATGGCTGTTGCGGGAATAGCCCTGAAAGGCAGCGAAGAGATCAGACCGGGATTTAAAGACTTCGGCAGCCTGATGGATATTCTTGAGGCACTGGAGGATGAAGGCTGATACCAGTAAACCATTTCTTTTTTCCGTTTATCTTAAAAATATGCCGGTAAATCATCAATCTATTTTAGTATCTTGTTATACCTACTACCTTTGATAACAAATCAACAATCACGATTTATTCAGACAGACTATGGAAAAGAAACTGGAACGCTCGCGAAAAGATGCTGTACTTGGTGGAGTAGCAGCGGGAATGGGCGAATATTTTGGTATTGATAAGACAATCGTCAGAATTCTTTGGGCGCTTTCCCTGTTTTTGCCACTGCCGCCCAGTTTTGGATGGACGATCATTATCTATATAATCATGTGGGCGGTCTTACCCGAGAAAAGTGATTATTTTACCGCTAATCAGGGCTTTGGGGGGCCTGCCAATGATAATGAATCAGTAAGGCCTGCTTCAGTTGCTCCGAATGACCCGGCTCTTTCACCAAACAACTCCATCAAGATTCTCGGGGGAATTCTGCTTGCCATAGGCGCTTATATGTTGCTGGATGAAGTAGTTTACTGGTATGAATTCCGTCAGTATCTGTGGCCCATTATACTGATCGGTATCGGAGCCTATTTATTGTTAAAGCAACGTGATGATGAAACACTGAAACGTCAGGGAGGAAGTCAGACGGATACCTTTACACCTGATTCTGTACATACACCATCCACTCAGACACCGGAGCCTGTTCAGACAGAATATACAGTTGATACGCCAGCGTCAGCACCTTCCGGCGAATCCGGCACAGATAACCCCGATGCTGTTGTTCCGGAAGATGAACAGAAGAACAAACCTGAGGAAGACGGAGAGGATCCGGTTATTAAAGTAAACTGAGCAGCAGATATAAGAGGCCAGACGCTGACTTGTCACAGGAGGCTGAATATTATCGCCTTATTTTCTCACCATTTAAATAGTTGTTAACCATGAGATTCAGACACTTTTTCTGGGGAGTAATGCTGATCATAACCGGCGCGCTTTTCCTTGTCCGTGAATTTACCGGCTTCAGTTTTGGCCGTTACCTTGTACCCGTCATTTTGATTGCGGTTGGCGGGTTATTTCTATTGAAGGGGCAGTTTGACAGACCGTCTGACCGTAGTTCTCATCACTGAAAATATTTTTGAAAATGAAACAAAGAAAAGGTTTGACAACCGGACTGTTCCTGATTGTAATGGGGGTTGTCTGGATATTGTGGAATATGGGATTATTATCCTTTCACGAATGGGAAGCAGTGTTACGTTACTGGCCTGCCTTACTGGTACTGGCCGGACTGGGTTTAATTGTGGGTGGAGAAAATGCCCGTGGATTATCGGTATTGCTGATTATGTTAGCGGTAGTGGCAGGCATTACGTATAACACAGGGAAATTTACCAATAATATAAAACAGGACTGGTGGGGTAATATGCCTGACCGGGAAGAGCGGTTAGAACGCCGGAAAGAAAGGGAGAAACGCCGAAACGACAGGGAAGGAGAAACCTATCATAAAAACACATTTCAGTATGACCTTACGCCGGAAATAAAGGAAGGAAAACTGAAAGTCGATGGAGGTGTTGGTGTGTTCATTCTGAAAGAGCCGACGACCGGGCTTTTTAAAGCCAATGTAGAATCCAGTCTTTTGGGGTATAACTCATCCCTGAAAACCAATAAGCTGGACAGTATAGCTACCATTACTTTAAAACAGGATGACGGTGATGTGAATCTGAAAAATTCTAAATTTAACAATGAAGCTAATCTCATGCTTAATCCTGATCTGCTCTGGACAATTGACATGAATATCGGAGCAGGGAAGGCAAAACTTGACCTGAGTCCTTTCAGAGTGAAAAAACTATCAATAGAAACAGGTGCCAGCGCACTGGAAGTAAGGCTGGGCGATCGCGTAGAAAACATGCAGGTAAAAATAGAATCAGGACTTGCTGCACTTCGCCTTGAAATTCCCGGGGCATTGGGTTGTGAAGTAAAAGTAAGCGGAGACTTAAATCTGGAGGACTTTGAAGGGTTGGAAAAAGTATCCAAAGGACTTTACAGGACAGAGGGTTTTTCAAGTGCTGAAAAAAAAGCGTTTCTTGAACTTGAGGCAGGACTTTCTAAAATTGACATCAGGAAATACGAATAAATTTTGAGTTAAATTAAGATTTGTGCCGTTAAATTTCTAAATTTCGCCACACTTTATTTTTTAACATGGAGTTGAACAGTAAAATAGAGACTGCGAGAATATTAAATTTATTAAATACAATCTATGAAGGAGAAGAGCCATGGCATGGACCTTCGGTAGTAGAAGTTCTGAGTGGGATAACACCTAAACTGGCACAGGCCCGGCTTTCTAATAATACCCATTCCATCGCTGAAATTGTTTATCACATGACTACCTGGCGCATTTTTGCTGTGCGTAAGTTACAGGGAGATGCTGATTTTGACGTTCTTGATAAAGAAAAGAACTGGAAAACTTTCTCTTATTTTGATGATTTTGAATGGGAAGCCCTGCAAATGGAGTTAAGCCTTTCACAGGATGAACTTGTAAATGCTCTGGAAGGAATGCCTGATGATTCTTATCTTGAAACAACAGTTGCAGGCAGGGAATATAATTTTTATTCATTAATTCACGGACTCATTAACCATGATATCTATCATTCAGGCCAGGTTTCCATTATAAAAAAAGGAGCGAAGCTAAGAGTTAGAGAAGATGATTTGGATGATTTGGAAGATAATCGTAGTTTTGAGGAATTCAATGACCTATTGTAGGTATAATTTTAGGATGGAAACAAAAATAGTTTATATTTTGTTATTATATTAAAGAAAAAGTACGGTCTGTTGACTGTTCTTTAATGGTGTGGATATATGTCGGAAAGCCGCCTGAAATCTCAGACGGCTTTTTTGTTTGTAAAAATCGGCATTTACTGGATAAGACCCCTGTTAAACTCTTGCATTTCAGTGGTCTGTTGATCGGGTCGGTTATTGGAAGCTTACTACCGGCAGCAAATTCAATTGGTAGGATAAACTACAGATTTTCCGTTATGTAAGAATCCGGGGTTCCCGCGTATTTTTGTTACAGGCTACCATCCCGGGGACTTTTAGTATCGTGCTCTTCCGGCTAATAACTTCGGGAGGGATTGAATAGAATTTGTTCGATCCGGTATTTGTCAGAATCTTATTTCTTGTAGTTTGGCCTTTAATCAGGAAAAGAGTTTTTGTAAATTTTTTCTATTTCCGGAACATTCTCTTTTAAACTCTTTTAAAACCCGGAAACAGGTTAAGGATCCCCTCTATGTTAATCCGGTTCATGAACTCCTCCCTCCATTTCCGGTGAGTTATTATTCGTATCACTATTTTGAAAACCGGAAAATATGAACCGAATCAGGCGGCAGAGAAACTTTTATTCCTGAATTGGATACATCGTCCTTATTGATAATTTGTTCCTGAATTTTTTCATGACTGGTAAAAATAGTAATGAGCTTTATATCGGCATCATTTTTAAAACCAAGGAGGTCGTCCATCACCTGCAGTGGTATTTTCAGGAAGGTTTCATAGTGGGTTTCGTGATCAAAATTATACATGCATAGTAATTGCTCTTCTTGTGTATATCTCAGAAAACTGTATATCCTTGAGGCATTATATCCTGAACTTTGCCCATTATTATTGACATATTGCAAATCATAAAAATGCCCCGTACTTATTGCCCTTGAGTTGAGCGCGAGGTGGCACAGGGCTGCGTAGAACCTTCTGAGGCGGATCTGATCAGCGCTGAGGTTTGCTTCATCATATCTGCCATCGTTCATCCATTGCTGAATTTCGGGGACTCCCCAGTAATCGAAGATCGTAGTACGGCCGTCATCACCCTGAAACCCTTCCGAACTCTGAGGATTTACTCCGAGTTCCTGGCCGAAATAAATCATAAACGGACCTGTATGGAATGTGGCGCACAATGCAACAGCCGGCAATGCACTGAACGGGTTACCGGCAAAAAAGCGGGAAGCAATTCTTTGCTCATCATGATTTTCCATAAAGCGAAGCATATTAGCCGAAATGGAGCCTGATTCATTCTGCCAGAGCCAGGTAAGATCCTCTGCATTGCCATGTCCCTCTGTCAGAGGCCTTAAGTGATTATACAGACCAACTTTATCATACAGGTAATCAAATTTTCCCTCTTCAATAAACCGGTGATAGAGTGCCGCGTTATAGATCTCAGCGATAAAAATGACCTGAGGATAATGGCGTTTTACCTCGGATATAGCCCATCCCCAAAACTCTGCAGGTACCATTTCTGCCATGTCGCAACGGAATCCGTCTACTTTTTTCTCTGCCCAGTATAGCAGGATATCCTTCATTTTGTGCCACGTAGAGGGTATCGGGTCAAAATGCCGTTGGTGCCCGTTCAGATAATCCACTCCATAATTGAGCTTAATGGTTTCGTACCAGTCATTGATATGCGGGGCCGGAGCGAATACATCATTTCCGGTGGCTTTTGCCGGATATTCATAATAAGATACCATGTCCGGATTTTGTTCTTCGGCCGGAGGCGTGAAATATTCGCCGGGCAGATAATAGAAATTATTATCGGGATGAAATGCCAGACCGGTCTGATCATCCTGGCCAAGGTCTCGTATTCCCTCCGGAAGGCAGGCCGACTTGTACTGCCGGGCCACATGATTAGGGACAAAATCAATGATGACCTTCAGGTTATGCCTGTGCGTTCTTTCGATCAGCTCTTCAAATTCTTTCATACGCTCCGGCACATTTACGGCCAGATCGGGATCAACATCATAATAATCTTTTACAGCATAAGGAGATCCGGCAATTCCTTTTACGATGGACGGGTGGTCAGCGGGAATGCCGAACTGCGTGTAATCAGTGAGCTGTGCGTGGTGTATTACACCCGTGTACCAGACATCAGTAATGCCTAACCTGACCAGCGATCCCAGCGCTTCTTCCGTAATGTCATTGAATTTTCCCGTACCGTTTTCTGTCAGTGTGCCATGGGGTAGATTCCGGGTGTTTCTGTTGCCGAATAATCGTGTGAAAATCTGATATATGATGCGTTTGCCGGTAGTTACTGAATGCATTTTACTATTTTTTGAATTCACTGTACTATACAATCTAAATTAAATGCCGATTAGTATTTTTCGGTATTTTTTTCTAAAATGAGAAATTATTTTCAACATAACACCATAATAAGCAACTTAATGGAACTCTATTACTCTTTTTCAGTCTTGATTGTTCTTGCCGCCGTTTTTTCTTACATAAACGAGCGGTTTTTAAAATTACCCAGTTCTATTGGTATCATGCTGATCGCCATGATCGTATCTATCGGTCTGGTTATCACCGGTAGTATATTTCCAAGTTTGTTTCAGGATTTCACTCATTTGATTTCCGGAGTTGATTTTACAGAAATACTGATGGGCGCTATGCTGAATTTCCTGCTTTTTGCCGGAGCCATTCACATCAGGCTTGAAGATCTGAAAGAGCAAAAGATTCCGGTAATGGTATTCTCCACACTGAGTGTGGTAATTTCTACTTTTGTGGTGGGTACGATTCTCTTCTATATCCTTCCGCTGTTAGGCCTGGATATCCCTTATCTGCATTGTTTATTATTCGGTGCGCTGATATCACCGACTGATCCCATTGCTGTGCTGGGTATTCTGAAGCAGGCAAAGGTTCCCAAGTCACTGGAAACCAAGGTCGCAGGAGAGTCGCTTTTCAATGATGGGATGGCAGTAGTAGTATTCCTGCTGATTCTCCAGCTTGCCAATGGTGTAGATGTGGACCTTTCTTTCGGAAACATTGTCTATTTATTCATAAAGGAGGCCGTTGGCGGGTTTGTTCTGGGCTTGTTGCTGGGCTATATCGGTTCCAATGCCATGCACAAAGTTGATTCTCATAATGTTTCTGTACTGATCACCCTTGCCATTGTGATGGGCGGTTATCTGGTAGCGCAGTCACAGCATATTTCCGGGCCGTTAGCGATGGTAGCTGCAGGTTTGGTTGTGGGTAATTATGGTAAATCAGACAGGATATCTTCAGATACACGGGATTATATGGGTAAATTCTGGGAACTGACCGACGAAGTGTTAAACGCTATTCTGTTCCTTTTCATTGGTTTTGAGTTATTGCTGATCCCGAATCTTCTTGAATATACTTCCATTGGCCTTCTGGCGATTGTTATTGTCTTGCTGGCAAGGTTTGTTTCCATCTGGTTTCCGACGCTGGTCATTCCGTTTAAAGAAAAATTTGACAGAAAAACGATTGTCATTCTGGTTTGGGGTGGATTACGTGGTGGTGTTTCAGTTGCACTCGCACTTTCAGTAGATGCCGGACTTAATAAAGAGCTGCTATTGTCTATGACTTATTTTGTGGTTGTGTTCTCGATTCTGGTACAGGGACTGACCGTGGGGAAACTGACCAAAAGAATGCAGGCAGACTAACGGTTGAGTCTGCTTAATGCAGCTTTGGCTTTGTTGTCGATGCTGTTTTTGTATTCGTGCTTTTTGAAAGAAACCGCTTTTTTATAAGAAGCTCTGGCTAATGCCGGCTGGTTCTGTTCTTCATAAATGTACCCGAGCTGTAAAGCGGCAGATGCTCCAAAATAGTAAGAATCAGCTTCTGATAGGGTAATAGCCCTTTTATAATAGGGAATTGCCTTATCAGAAGCTGATGACTTCTGATATATCCTTCCCATCCGGTAATTATACTCAGCTTTGGAAACCTGTTGTCTGAAATCACTTTCCTTGTAAGAAGCCAGTGTCGCAACCGCTTTTTCCTGATAACCACCGTCGGAATAATACCGGGCAGCAAACAGAGGGCTGGATGCCGCTTCTATCTGTCCGTTGAAATACTGGCCCGCAAACCGCTCAGCAAACTGATCCGCTTCAGTTATGGTCGTGCCATTTGTTAACACTTTATTGAGGTAAGCCTTTCCTGTATTTTCCTGATCTGTCAGCCAATAACATATGAAAATTTTAAAGTAACTGTCTTTGATGAAATTAAAGCCTTTGTAGTTATTCAGAAACCGGAGATACTGGTTTTTAGCTAGTGTATAATTACCCTGTTGTAACAGAATTTCTGCCTTCATGTATTCCATGACAGGCACCTCCATATAATCTTTTCCTGCAGGGGCGTGTTGTACAACCTCCAAAGCCAGATCAGTCTGTCCTTCTTTTTTTAATACAGCTGAACCCAGAAAGTGGATGAGCAGGTTTTCCGGTTGCTGGAATGCCCATTGTTTAAACACAATGGCTGTTTTCGGATCTGCATCCAGAACGTAAGCATGCAGCATCAGGTCAATCAACCGGGCTTCATGTCTGAAAAGCGGTACTTTCTCCTGTACCTGTTTAAGTTCTTTAATGCCCTGATCAATATTTCCGTTGAGACCCAGTATTTTGGTTACCCAGGTATACTGATCGGGTACTGAGCCTATTAAAACATGCAACAGGCCCATGGATTTGAGTGTCGGTACGAAATCCGGATACTTTTTCCGGTTTTGTTTCAGCAGGTTATAGGCTTTGATAATGTCCCTGCATCCGCTGATCTCATTACCGAACTTCAGCTTAACAAATGCCGAATGAAGTTTAATGTCAGCCTGAAACAGCAGCTTATAAGAAGATTCAGGAAGACCGGAAATAATATTGTAACGGTTTTCTGCTTGCTGAATAAAAGCAGTATACGCTTTTTTGTCTTCAGAAAGTAAAAGGTAGTGAAGATCGGCGTAATTTTCAAGATAGGGGATAACCCCGTTTTTATTGTTCAGCTGTTTTTGCCTGAGAATGATCTGCTGCGCTTTTTGAATTTTAAGTTGCTGAATCAGGTGGTATGCTTCCTGCAATTCGCCTGAAAAAAAATAACCTGCAGGCAGGTCGTCAGACTTGGCAGGGAAGGCGAGCAAAATCAGAAAACAGCAGATCCGGAGAAAATAGCGCATTGACCAATATACAAAGAAAGCTGCACAATGGCAGCTTTCTTTACAGCAAATAGTAATATAGTAGTATTAACGGCGGTTGGTAATGGAAATAGGTTCCGGTGCCTCCACGTTACCGAAAATCCGTCCGCAGTGCTCGCAGACAATAATTTTCTTATGCTCACGGATATCAGCCTGCCGTTGCGGAGGAACAATGTTAAAGCAACCACCACAAGCTCCCCGCGAAACATTTACAATAGCCAGGCCATTGATTGAGTTGGCACGGATACGCTCATAGGATTTAAGTAAGCGCTCTTCCACTTTCTTTGCATTTTTTTCGCGTTCGTTCATCAGGGCTTTCTCCTCCTCTTCACTTTCGGATATAATAACAGAAAGCTCATTTTTCTTGGCCTGAAGATCGTCTTTCCTGTTCTCAAGTGCTTTTTGGGTTTTGGCAATATCCTCATCGACAAACCCGACTTTCACTTTCGCTTCATTGATTTTTTTCTCAGATAGCAGAATATCCAGTTCCTGAAGTTCTATTTCTTTTGAAATCGCATCGTACTCACGGTTATTGCGAACATTCATTTGCTGATCTTTGTACTTAGCCACCAGCTTTTCAGAGTCTTTCTGGTTGGCCTTCAGCTGATCAATTTCTTTTTGAAGTGCTGCCACTTCAGCATTGAATTTGCTCAACCGCGTTTCATAACCTGCTACGTCATCTTCCAGATCTCTGACTTCCTCAGGAAGGTCACCGTGTATTTTTAAAATCGCATCCAGATTAGAATCAATTTCCTGCAGTTTCAGGAGTGCGTTCAGCTTTTGCTCTATTGTGTTTTCCATCTATGGTTTTATACAATTCGGTTTCTATATGAAATAATGTACCGGGTTGGTATTTGTATCTGACAAACAGAGTGCGAAATTACTGAATTTTTTTGATATATATTCCAATAATAACTCTTTTGTGTTTACCTCACTTTCATAATGGCCGATATCACAGATCATAATCTGTTTTTCACCGTCAAAAAATTCATGATATTTGAAGTCTGCAGTGAGGTATACATCGGCCCCGGCTCTTTTGGCATGTTGCAGAAGAAAACTCCCTGATCCTCCGCAGACAGCAATTTTCCGGACATGTGTTGCGGTAGTTTCCGTATATCGGATTACTGTAACAGGCATGGATTTTTTCACATGTGCCAGGAAATCATGCACCGGCATAGCCCCGGGAAGTTCACCAATCGCCCCGGCACCTATTTCCTGGTTTTCATTTTTTAAATCCTGTAGATAATAGGCTACCTCTTCATAAGGATGAACCGATTTCAATGCATTCAGGATTTTATTTTTCAGATAATCCGGGAACATTACTTCAGATCTTATTTCCTGTACTGATTCTTCCTGGCCGGCTTTCCCGATGGCGGGATCAGCCTGTTCGTTGGGCATAAAAGTGCCGGTACCCGCTGTACTGAAACTGCAATGGGCATAATTGCCAATCTCTCCCGCACCGGACTGGTACAGGGCATGCAAGACTCTTCCGGCATCTTCTGCCGGAGTAAAGAACGTAAGTTTGACTAGTTTCTGAGCGGCAGGAGCCAGGATTTTTACTTTCCGGAGACCTAAAAGCCCGGCGATTTTGAAGTTTACACCATTTTTAACGTTGTCCAGATTGGTATGAATGGCGTATATGGCAATATCATTTTTAATCGCCTTAATGATGGTCCTTTCCACATAATTTTTGCCATTGAGTTTTTTCAATCCTTTAAAGACAATCGGATGATGCGCTATAATCAGATTACAGCTTTTCCGGATTGCTTCTTCAATGACATCTTCTGTACAGTCGAGGGTGATTAATATTCCTTCCACGTTAGTGGCCGGACTTCCGGTAATAAGGCCTGCATTGTCATAATCCTCCTGAAGCGCAAGAGGTGCGAATGTTTCTAGGTAATCAGTTATTTCAGAGATTCTGGTCATCGGATATTTTTTCTTCAGAAGAAAGCTATTTATTGTCAGTCAGTTGCTGAAAAGTGTTGTATTTATTTTCAAATTTAAGTTAATTTTTTTGCTGACAGCTATTGCAATTGAAATTTTTGCTATTACTTTTGCACCACGTTTTAGCAGGGAGAGCGCTAAAACAGGAGTGAAATTGACATATTGGTCCGGTAGTTCAGTTGGTTAGAATACATGCCTGTCACGCATGGGGTCGCGGGTTCGAG
>JBEBXQ010000053.1:0-28509 GCA_040391535.1 Telluribacter sp.
TCCAATCGAAAAACCACCCAGGGCAAGTGCAAGGAGTTTTTTATTAAGCATATTGAATATCAGGTATAAAATTGGATAAGTCCAATAAAATGAATGTTAGAGATGTATATAGCAATGTTTAATACAATTTATAAACGTGCCAGGCCGGAATAAGTTCCCGCAATCTTTTAACTGTGGTGTTTTCTGAGAGGCCATCGCTTAATTGTCTCAGGGCATGAGAATGCTGCGATTTTTTTGCTTAACAGAAAGGAGGAATGAAAATGCCTGTAAAAAGTAATATTTGAATATTTTTTATTAATATTGCATTAATATCGGTAAGCCCTTGAAAGCAATCATTAAAATCCTCTTCGACCACTGGGTAATAAGTATATATGTTGTAGGCGGCCTCTGGTTGCTCTATGAGTTATATCATGCGCCTGTGTTACCGGATGATGAGGAGGAGGAATGATGGATAAATTCAAAAACTTATTACGTTTTTTAGAGTTTTCATTGCATGAGATTGTTTTTGAATATTTACGTTCACAAACCTGATATTGTCCGTAACAGGCAAACCTCAATTCAGTAGCAGCATGAATTACTTGCCATAATAGTCTTTATATGGTTACACTCTGCAAGTCTTCATTTTACACTTCAGATATAATAAAAACCAAATAAAATAGAATTATTAATGTTCCGGCTATTGGGTTAACAGTCGCTTTTATTTGTAACTTGTTGATCTGTAGGATAATCATTTGGTTTTTTGTGGTACTTAACAGATGCACGTTATGAAAGTCAGTTGTTTCTATTCCATTATTCTGATCTGTTTTCTTTTCCTGGGACTTGCAGATACTTATGCGCAGACTCCGCTGGCCATTGGCGCAAAGGCACCTGATTTTTCGCTTCAGGGGACCGATGGTAAAACCTATACCCTCGATAATTTCTCCGGTGCACCGGTACTAGCCATTGTATTCACCTGCAATCATTGTCCTACCGCACAGGCTTATGAAAAGAAAATTATGCAGCTGGCGGAAATGGATAATGTATCCTTGATCGCGATTTCATCCAATGATCCGCTGGCGATCAGGCTTGACGAACTGGGTTATACAGATCTGAATGACAGTTTTGATGAAATGAAAATCCGTGCAGCGGAGCACCATTTCAACTTCCCGTATCTGTATGACGGTGAAACCCAGTCGGTCGCTAAAGCGTACGGAGCACAGGCTACTCCGCATATTTTTATATTTGATGTTCATTTGCGGTTGCAGTATCAGGGCAGAATAGATGATACCGAAAAGCCGGGTATTACCCCTAAAAATACCGATGCCGTGAATGCCGTTCGTGCCATTCTGACCGGAAAAAAGCCGGAGGTTACCACTACCAAAACTTTTGGCTGTTCCATGAAATTCTCTGACAAACGCTATACGGCCGATAAGGAGAGGGAAAACTGGGCAAAGGAGCCTGTTGCTCTTGAAAAACTTGATGAAAATGGTATCAAAGCATTATTAAGGAATCCATCGGGAAAGTTGCTGCTGATCAACGTATGGGCCACGTGGTGCGGACCTTGCATTACCGAATTCCCGGATTTTCTTACCATGCACCGTATGTACCGCGGCAGGGATTTCGAGCTGGTTACCATAAGTGCGGATAATCCTGAGGCAGAAGGAAAAGTGCTTAAGTTTCTGAAAGACAGGCAGGCTTCCGGCAAGAACTATCTGTTCTCCGGAGAGGATAAATACAAACTGATTGAGGCTATTGATCCCGACTGGCAGGGGGCGTTACCTTATACATTGCTGGTAGAACCGGAGGGGAAGATCGTCTATGCACAGCAGGGGATTATTAACCCGGATAAAATGCGGAAACTGATTATAGAAAATAAGTGGATGGGACGCTATTATTAGAACAAAGCCAGGTCTGGTGAAATCCGGCTTTGTTCATTAGTAAACTGAAAGATTACTTCCGCTCATTGTAAATCTTCATGGCTTCAGGAAGCAGCTTTCTGAGATTACTGATCCGGGATGCATCGGAAGGGTGGGTAGAAAGTAACTGTGGCGTACTTCCGCCGCCTGAGGCTTTGGACATACGACTCCAGAACTCAACGGCTTCTTCCGGATTATACCCGGCCTTGGCCATAAAAATCATTCCGAGATGATCAGATTCTGATTCCTGGTTACGGCTGTTAGGAAGCAGATATCCTACCTGGGCCGCAGCAGGAGCCGCTACACCGAAAATACTGTTGTAAATCTGTTGTGTCTGCGAAGGTTTATTAGACATAGCCACACCCAAACCAACCTGTCCGGCTGTCAGAACTCCATTCGAGAGTAACTGCTGGCTCATCCTTTCAGCACCGTGACTGGCCACAGCGTGAGCAATTTCATGGCCCATGACCACTGCAATACCTTCGTCACTTTTGCAAATCGGTAAAATGCCTGTGTAAAAAACTACCTTACCACCTGGCATGCAGAATGCATTGACGGCACTGTTGTCTACCACATTAAACTCCCATTTAAAGCCGTCGATCAGGGCGGAGTTGTTGGTTTCCCGCAGGTATTCTTCCACAGCCTTTTGAATACGAACGCCTACACTTTTAACAGAATTGACAGAAGCTCCGGATTTGAGAACTTTGTTAGTGTCCAGAAACTCCTGATAACTTTGAAAACTCATAGGAAGCAATTCTTTACTGCTGACAAGCATCAGCTGATTTCTGCCTGTTAACGGGACTTTCTGACAAGCCATAACAAGTGAGGCGGCAACAAATGCTAAGGCGATTACTTTTTTCATAATTCGGATTGGTAGTATACGGTTTATATGATTTTTTGCTTTTGCAGGTTTCCTGTTAAGAAAAGACGGAAAAAATTGTGCCATCTTGGTAAGGTTGGTTAGTTTTGTCATGTCAGAAAATCAGCAATTGTGTATCTTAATTGATACCAGCAGGTTGTCTGACAATTAATTCTGAACTGAAATCTGTTGTTATTTTAAATGAAAATTATTTGTGTAGGGCGTAATTACGCGGAGCATATCGCAGAACTGAACAATGAACAACCTGACAATCCGGTTATATTCCTGAAACCCGAAACGGCTTTGCTCAGACCGGGAGAGGATTTTTATTATCCGGATTTTACAGCCGATCTGCATCATGAAATTGAAGTAGTGGTGAAGATTAATAAGATGGGGAAGTTCATTGAGGAAAAGTTTGCGCACAAATATTATGAGGAAATCGGACTCGGAATTGATTTTACTGCCCGCGATCTTCAGTCAAAACTGAAAGCCAAAGGCCTCCCCTGGGAGCTTGCCAAAGGTTTTAATGACTCGGCTCCGGTCTCTTCTTTTGTGTCAAAATCAAAATTTTCTGATATTCAGGATATTAATTTCGGGTTGAAGGTAAACGGAGAGCAACGTCAATCGGGTAATACTTCCATGATGATTTACAGAATTGATTTTCTGATTTCGTTTGTTTCTCAATATTTTACGCTTAAAACCGGGGATCTGATCTTTACCGGTACACCCAGCGGAGTAGCAGCGGTGCAGAAAGGTGATGTGCTGTCGGCAGATCTGGAAGGAGAGACCCTGCTTCATTTAAATATTAAGTAAGCTACGTGAATAGTATGATGAATTTTGTGAGGGCTGGCTTACTGGTTTTATTGGCTGTAATACAATCTGCAGGTCAGGATATTCCTAAAGGGTATTTCGCATTTCCGATTTATCCGGGCAAACCCAACTCATTGTCGGGTGTGCTGGGTGATCTGCGATCGACGCATTTTCATGCGGGTCTTGACATCCGTACACAACAACGCGAAGGATTGCCGGTCAGTGCCTCGGCCGATGGCTATGTCTATAAAGTAGGAGTACAGCGGTCGGGTTACGGCAATGTTATTTTTCTTAAACATAAAAACGGTTACTCCACGGTGTATGGTCACCTGAAATCGTTCAGTGGGGCTCTGGGAGATTATGTACGTGCAGAGCAGTACAAGGCACAGACTTTTGAAATTGAACTGTTTCCTGATTCTGCTCAGTTTCCGGTGAAAAAAGGAGAAACTATCGCATTGTCAGGAAACACCGGCGGATCCGGCGGGCCGCATCTGCATTTTGAAATCCGCGACCGGCATAATAATTATGTGAATCCGCTGGCTTTTGGTTTCAGTGAAATTCCGGATAAAACACCCCCGGTATTTGGTAGCCTGGCCTTGCGTCCAATGAATATAGATTCGCGTCTGGAAGGACAGATAGACCGGAAAACTTTCAAACCATTGAAGCTATCTGATGGCACCTACAAGCTTGCTGCTACTATCAAAGCCAAAGGGGCTGTCGGCATTGAATTGCAGGCACATGACCTGATGCCCGGAACGGGGTTTAAACATGGGCTGCATTGTATTGAAGTGAAAGTGGATGGAGAGGAGATTTTTGTGTTTAAGCTGGATTCATTTCCTGCAAGGCCTTCCCGGTATTATAACAACCTGATTGACTATGCCGCGCACCGGAACGGAGAAGGACGTTTTCTGAAATGTTATGAACCTGAAGGTAATGATTTCAGGGTTTTCAGGACGGATGATTTTAACGGGATTATCCATGTATCGGCCGGCCAGTCAAAAAATGTGGAAATCCGTATATATGATTCATTTAATAATTCTGCCGTCCTGAAGCTTATTCTGGAAGGGGAAAATGAACCGGAAGAAAAACCGGTAACGGCTCCGGTACCTGCTGTGAAAGCGGTGGAAACATGGGCTGAGCATACAGGAAATGTACTGAAGGTGACGTCAACGACAGAAGGTGAAAATCTGAGTGCTGTGTTTTACGGAAAAGAAAAGGAGATCATACTGGAACCATCTTATCGTCAGAGTAACCGATCGGTTTATTTGCTTGATTTAACCTCTTTTTCGCCTGATTCGGTTCAGATTGCTGACAGAACCATACCATTGTATTATAAGGTGTCGGTGCCGGCTGGGAAAGCTTTCGTCTATAATGACGATACAGCGGGTATCAGATTTAGTGAAGGCAGCTTGTTTACTCCCCTGCCTTTGTCATTGAATAAAGAGTTTAATGTGCTGACCGTTAATAATCAGAATATTCCGCTGAAAGAAGATATTGAAATAAGTTACCGTCCCGGGAATATTCCGGCTGATAAAAAATACTGGGCAGCCTATAGTTACGATGGGCGCAACTACGGATACCTGGGTGGCAGATGGCAGGGCGACAGTCTTATCTTCCGTACCCGTCAGCTAGGGAAATTTGTGCCGATGGCTGATTCTGTGGGGCCTGTCGTTAAAATTTTGGTGAACTCTCCCAATGCTGTCAGGGCCCGTATTTATGATGAGTTATCCGGAATTGACACTTTTCGTTTAAAAGTGAATAATGAGTGGGTATTAATGAATTATGATTATAAAACACAGCTGATCTGGAGCGAAAAACTGGATAATCAAAAGCCGTTTGATGGTGAACTTCTGCTGGAAGTAACGGATAAGGCTGGAAATAATACTATCTTGCGAACCGAAATAAAAAAACCGAAAAAATAGAAATTATGTCACTTGAAGCCGGAGAAAAAGCTCCTCAGTTCAAAGGGAAAAATGAGCATGGGGAAGAAATAAGTTTGTCGGATTTTAAAGGCCGGAAAGTGGTTTTGTATTTTTATCCGAAAGATAATACCCCGGGTTGTACCGCACAGGCCTGCAGCCTCCGGGATAACTATGAAGAACTTTTGTTATCGGGTTATGTGGTGTTGGGGGTCAGTCCTGACAGTGAGAAATCACATCAGAAATTTATTAAGAAATTCAGTCTGCCATTCCCGCTGATTGCTGATACGGATCATAAAATAGCCGAAGCCTATGGCGTATGGGCTGAGAAAAGTATGTTTGGAAAAAAATATATGGGTGTGGTGAGAACCACATTTATCATAGACGAAAATGGTAAGATTGAGGAGGTGATCAGTAAGGTCGATACAGCAGAACATGCCGGCCAGATATTGAAGTAGCAACCTTTTTATGAAGGATAAAGTTTAGTATTTATCGGAATTTATTATATAATCAAATGGAAATTAAGCAATTAGAAGAAGTGGCATCGCAGGTACGGCGCGATATCGTCCGCATGGTACACGGTTGTCAGTCAGGCCACCCGGGCGGATCTCTGGGATGTGCTGACCTGCTGGTGACTTTGTATTTCGACAAAATGAAGCTCAGCGAAAAAGACGGTAAAGTAGTTTTTAACATGGATGGAAAAGGTGAAGATCTGTTTTTTCTTTCCAATGGTCATATTTCACCGGTTTTTTATAGCGTATTATCACGCAGAGGGTATTTCCCGGCAGAAGAAATGGCTACTTTCCGGAAGCTGAATTCACGCTTGCAGGGACACCCGACCACTCATGAGCACCTGGAAGGTATCCGGATTGCCTCCGGATCACTCGGACAGGGTTTATCGGTAGCTTTGGGTGCTGCCAAAGCCAAAAAACTCAACAATGACGACCGTTTTGTGTATGTATTGATGGGTGATGGTGAACAGCAGGAAGGACAGGTGTGGGAAGCAGCGATGTTTGGCCCTAACCGTAATCTTGATAATGTCATTGCTTTTATTGACCTGAACGGCCAGCAGATCGACGGACCTACCCAAAAGGTAATGGATAACCGTGACCTGGGTGAAAAATACCGTGCTTTCGGATGGGAAGTAATGGAAATCAGTGAAGGAAATAATATCTCAGCAGTCTCAAAAGGTATTGATGAGGCAAAGGCGAAGGCCGGACAAGGCAAACCTGTAATGGTATTGCTGCGTACGGAAATGGGTGCCGGTGTAGATTTTATGATGGGAAGCCATAAATGGCACGGAGTGGCTCCGAATGATGAGCAGCTGGCGGCAGCGCTGGCTCAGTTACCGGAAACATTGGGCGATTATTAATAATTGTCTGCGCTGTCATTTGATCAATCATTGCTAAAACAGATTACTGAAAATGAAAAAATATACATTCACCGAAAAAAAAGATACACGTTCCGGATTCGGTGCCGGTATGCAGGTTTTAGGCCAGCAAAATCCTGACGTGGTTGCTCTGTGTGCTGACCTTGTCGGTTCACTGAAACTGGATGCTTTCATTAAGGAAAACCCTGAACGTTTTATTCAGACAGGTATTTCAGAGGCCAACATGATCGGACTGGCTGCCGGTCTGACTATTGGCGGGAAAATTCCGTTTGCGACTACTTTTGCAAACTTTGCGACAGGCCGTGTCTATGACCAGATTCGTCAGAGTGTGGCCTATTCCGGTAAAAACGTTAAAATCTGTGCCTCCCATGCTGGCCTTACACTGGGCGAAGACGGCGCGACCCACCAGATTCTGGAAGATCTGGGTATGATGAAAATGCTGCCGGGTATGACCGTTATTAATCCTTGTGATTACAATCAGACCAAAGCAGCTACTATCGCTATTGCAGATTATGAAGGCCCTGTATATCTTCGTTTCGGACGTCCGGTAGTACCCATTTTTACACCGGCTGATCAGAAATTTGAGATCGGGAAAGCCTGGATGGTAAATGAAGGCGCCGATGTCAGTATTTTTGCTACAGGCCATCTGGTGTGGGAAGCTATTCTTGCAGGAGAGCAGTTGGCGGCCGAAGGTATTGATGCTGAAATTATCAATATTCATACCATCAAGCCATTGGATGAAGAAGCTGTACTGAAATCGGTCGCGAAAACCGGTTGTGTGGTAACGGCTGAAGAACATAACCGTCTGGGCGGCCTGGGCGACAGCATAGCGCAGGTACTGGTAAAAAATCTGCTGGCACCACAGGAATATGTCGCTGTTGACGATAGTTTCGGAGAAAGCGGCACGCCTGCACAGCTGATGGAAAAATACGGCTTGTCGGCAAATAATATCGTGGCTGCAGCTAAGAAAGCGATCGCCAGAAAGAACGGCTGATAGCTGTAATATGCTTAACCTTTCTGTCTCAGATTGGGAAAAGCGCTGACATGAGAATTTAAATCATAAGGCGTACAGCCTGTCGCTACAAGTCCCGAATAGTTCCGCCGGCTTTGATGGTTCAGTCCTTCAGAGCCGGCAATGCTTATAATGATGTGCTAATTGTCTGTTTTACAGTATGACCGACGAGGAAATATTAGAATTGTTCAATAACCCGGATACGCAGCGGAATGCGTTTAATTTGCTGGTAAAAAAATATCAGCAAAAAGTGTACTGGCTGATCCGGAAAATGGTCATTGACCATGATGATTCTGATGACCTTACGCAGGAAGTATTTATCAAGGCATGGAGCAACCTGAGTAATTTTCGCGGAGATTCCAAGCTATACACCTGGCTTTACCGCATCGCCACCAACGAATCACTGAATTTTCTTAATAAAAAACGAAAGCGTTATTTTATTCCTATTTATGATGTTGAAAATGAGTTGTCTGAAAAGCTGGAATCAGATACCATGATCAACGGGGATGAAATTCAGTTGAAATTGCAAAAAGCTTTGCTTAAACTGCCTGAAAAGCAGCGGCTTGTGTTTAATATGAAGTACTTCGACGATATGTCTTATGAAGATATTTCAGAAGTAACAGGAACGTCTGTAGGTGCCCTGAAAGCTTCCTATCACTGGGCTGTTAAGAAAATTGAAGATTTTTTATCAAAAGAATTTTAAACTTTTTTAATTATTAACAGTCAAACAATAAAAAGGATCAAAAGCAAAAGAAAATGAGCAAGAAACCTTTTCATCTGGAAGACCTGGAAAAGAAAAATCACCCTTTTACCGTACCGGAAGACTACTTTGATAAATTGTCTTACCGGATCCAGGACCGTATTCCTGCCCGCACTGCCCGTAAACCGGTAATAAGCTGGAACTGGCAGCGGAGATTGGTGGTTGCAGGTAGTATGATGAGCATAGTGCTGGCGCTGGTTTGGGTAACTTTACCCGAAAGATTTCAGGGAGCGCTGGGTGATGAACCATTGGCTGTTGTAAGTGATGACGCCATTATTGACTATTTGAATGCTGAAGGCCTCAGTTTTGAAAGCCTGAGCGATAACAAGTTGATTCAGAATGCTTTTGAGTCAGAGTCTGTATCGGATTATTTTAATGATTTCGATGAAGAAGCTATCCGGCAGGAATTGCTTGATTACAGTCTGATTGATGTGAATATTTGAAAGGATATTGAAAAATTTTATTATTATGTTTTGGAACAAGCGTTTAATCCACCTTTCACTCGGCTTTCTGTTCGGAGTGTTGCTATTACAGGTTGATGTTTTCGGACAAAGAAGATCAGAAGAAGAAATCAAGCAGATTCAGAGTGCTAAAGTAGCTATGATTACCAATCGTCTGAATCTGACTCCTGAACAAAGTGCCAGTTTCTGGCCGGTGTATAATGAGTTTTCTGAGAAGAAAAGAGCATTAAACCGGCAACAGCGGCGGATTATACATGAGAAAAGAGAAGCAGGGACCAAAGACGAAACCGCTTTGAATAACCTGACAGAAATTCAGGAAATCAAGCAAAAACAGCTTGATCTTGAAAAAGAGTATCAGGAAAAGTTTCTGAAAGTAATTTCTGCATCACAGATTACAGAACTCTATAAGGCAGAAGCTAATTTCAATGAAATGTTGCTACAGCGTTTACGGCAGAACCGTAACAATGGACCGCGCTAGTTAATTATTACAACTCCAGAAACAGGTGGGCCATGCCAAAATAAACAGCATATCCAAGCAAGTCATTGGACGTTGTAATAAAGGGCCCTGAAGCAACGGCAGGGTTAATCCCGAGCTTGTCCAGAACAATCGGGGTAACTGTGCCCATGAAGGAGGCAATAAATACCACAGTCATTAATGCTCCGGACACCACCATTCCCAGCCGCAGGTCGCTGCCGATCAGGAAATTGAAGCCGAACACGATAGCACTGATGATTAATCCGTTAATAAATGCCACACCTACCATCTTAATTAAACGTGTCCATACACTGGCGTCTAACCCCGACTTGTCGGCCAGGCTTTGCAGAATAATCGAAGAGGTCTGAATACCTACGTTTCCACCCGTAGAACCAATAATAGGAATAAAAGCGGCCATAGCAGGAATGACTTTCAGATCATCTTCGAAAAAGCCGATGAACTTGGCGGCCAGAATCCCTCCAAGCATACCTACCAGAAGCCAGGGCAGCCGGGCTTTAATCTGTTTGAAAACGGTATCGTCTTCTTCAACTTCACCGGTAAGACCGGCCATTGCCAGAGTGTCTGAACTGGCCTGTTCGGTAATGACGTCGAGAATATCATCGATGGTGATTCTTCCCAGGAGCCTTCCCTGTACATTCACCACAGGAATGGCGTCCAGGTCATACCGTTGCATCAGATCCGCTACTTCTTCAGCCGGACGATACGTTTCCACGAATATGATATCCTGATCATACAGGCTTTCAATTTTAGCGTTCTTGTTGGTCAGTACAATCCTTTTCAGTGACAGCAGACCCTTCAGAATATTGTTTTCATCTACCACGTATACCGCATAAACCTTCTCCACATCTTCAGCCTGCTTGCGTAATTCCTCGATACATTCATTCACGGTCCAGTGCGAATACGCCTTGACAAGCTCTTTCTGCATCAGACCGCCCGCAACATCTTTGTCATAATGCAAAAGGTCAAGAATAAAACGAGCCTGTTCACGGTCATTCAGCAGCGCAATTACTTCCTCTCTGACGCGGATAGGCTGTTCATTGAGCAAATCAACCGCATCATCAGAATCAAGATGATCTACATAATTGGCAATTTCTTCTGACCTGAAATTTTTCAGAAATCCTTTCAACTGATCCGGGTCAATCATGGACAGGATTTCAGCACCAGGTTCCGTATCTATCTGATGAAAAAGTGCCAGCCCGTGTTCTGTATCAAGCTCATCAATGATATTGGCGATATCGGCCGAAAACAGAGGTTCCATTTCCGCTTTAATTGCCTCAATATTCTGTTCATCTATCAGCGACCTGATCCGGTCAATATATTCTTGCGTTAACTCAAAATTCATGCCTCTTCTGATTTTACTTGCGGTACGGTAAAAATAAGGTTTTCTGACGGAAGGAGGGCAATTTTATTGTCAGGTATAAATTTTTGTCAGGTAAACAAAGTCCTGCACACTCAGTTGCTCTGCTCTTTTGTCAAAAAGAGGGCTGCCGGCACCTTCAGGGTCTTTTATTTCTCCTAAAGGTTTCAAGGCATTGCGCAGCGTTTTCCGTCTTTGATTAAATGCGGTTTTAACGACCTTAAAAAATAATCTCTCATCGCAGTCCAGCTGACGTGTTTCGTTTCTTCTCAGCCTGATCACCCCCGACTGCACTTTAGGAGGTGGTGAAAAGGCACCCGGTGGTACAGAGATCAGATAATCAATATTATAAAAGGCCTGTAAAAGCACACTGAGGATACCATAGTCTTTATTTCCAGGAGGGGAGGCAATCCTTTGGGCTACCTCTTTCTGCAGCATACAGACCACTTCCGATACCTGGTTATAATTATAGTTTTCCAGAATTTTAAAAAAAATCTGAGAGGATATATTATAGGGGAAATTACCAATGATAGCAAAGGGCCGCTCCGTCAGGTTGCTGAATTTCCATTTAAGAAAATCCTCAGCAAAAATCCGTTCTTCCAATGCCGGAAAATGGAGTTTGAGATAAGCTACTGATTCGGTATCCAGTTCAATTACTGAAGTGGTAAAACGGTTGTCCTGCAACAGAAACTGAGTCAGTACGCCCATGCCAGGGCCAATTTCGAGTACTTGATTATAACCAAGATGTCCCGTTAGGCCTTCCGTTATTTTTCTGGCTATATGCAGATCGTTAAGAAAATGCTGCCCCAGATGTTTTTTTGCTCTGACTTTCAAATTGATGTACCGTGTTGGTTTTAAAAAGCCCCAAATTTACGGGATAATTTGTAGATTAATCAGATAAAGAATAGTAATATAGCTGTGAAATCGATTATTGTATTGAAGAATGGAAACTGCAAACGCACCCACGCAATGGGGAAAAGATATAAAGACACTCGATCAGCTTAAACTGATCGGTATTACACTTACGGATGATTATACTATCAGGTGGTTCAGTGAGTACGCCCTGTATAAAACGCATTGGACGGAAGATGAGATAACAGGAAAGAATTTCATTGAAGATTTTGTTCCTGAAACTGAAAAAGAGACTGTCCGGAATCTCCTGGACAGAGGCTTTAAACAGGGCAGGAAAATGGACAGGCAGGAAATTGTCTTTCTGGGAAAGGATGTGGCATTAAGGACCATGGCGATCAACACGGCCATCATATATGATGAACCCGATGGCGGAAAACTTTATACGCTGATTGGTGAGGATATTACGCGCCGGCGTCGTATGGAAGTGGCCTTATCTAAATCAAGTGCCCAGTTACAGGACCTTGTGGATAATACCAGTGATGTTATTCAGCTCATTTCGCTCGACGGGAAATTTATATTTGTTAACAGAGCCTGGTGCGAAATACTGGGCTATGAACTGGATGAAATTGCTTCCAAAAATATCTCGGATATTCTTTATCCTCCGGTCAGGGAAGCTACGTTTCAACAGTTGGAAAAAGTCAAGGCGGGTATCCCTGCACCTGATTTTGAAACCGTTTTTCTGAGTAAGGAAGGTAAACAGATTTACTTGTCAGGCAGTGTAAATTGCCGGTTTGATAACGGGAAACCTACGGCATTCCGGTGTATCCTGCATGATTTTACGGCAAAAGCCAGGGCAGAAAAGGCGCAGAACCTTTATTATAGTATTGCGAACTGGACCATCAGTATGCCCAATCTTGATAACCTTTTCCTGAATATCCATAAGGAATTAGGTAAGATCATTGATGCAGAAAATTTCTTCATTGCTTTGTACGACCAGTCCAAAAGCTTTATTTACTTCCCTTATTATGTGGACCAGTTTTTTCAGAAAAATCTGAAATTTACCAGAAGGAAGCTGGGCAACGGTCTTACAGAATATGCAATTGCTTCCAATAAGCCTCTTTTCCTGTACGAATCTGATATTAATGCGCTTGCCCAGTCCAACAGTATCTATATCTATGGTGTAGTACCTAAGGTAATGCTTTGCGTGCCATTGCGTATCGGAGACCGTATTACGGGTATCATCGGTGTTAAATCGTATGCGAATAAAAATGCTTTCGAAGCTTCTGATCTTGAGCTGCTGGAGTTTATTTCCGGACAGATAGCGCTGGCAATTGCCAGAAAACAAAACGAAGAGGAACTCAATAAATATGCCGCCCGGCTGAAAGCAATTTTTGACAGTAGTACGCATTTGATGTGGTCTGTCAACAAAAGTTTACAGCTTACTTCGTTTAACCTCAATTATTCCGATTTTATCTTTTCACAGCTTGGCAGCCGTCCCGCGTTACATTTTAATACTGAAAACCTGGGTGGAAGGGTACTGGGAATGAAAAAAAGGAAGATCCTTGAGCAGCACTACCGTCTGGCACTGAAGGGTGAGTTACAGTATTTTGAAATGAATATTCCGACCAAAGACGGCGGAGAAATGTGGCTGGAATTTTACCTGAGCCCTATTTTATTGTCGGGTGGGGTGATTGACGAAGTGTCGGGGCTTGCAAGGGACGTTACCCGCCGGAAACAGGCAGAACTTGACCTTCGCAAAAGCGAGGAAGTATTCCGTGGTATTTTTGTTAATCTGCAGGATATTTATTGCCGGATGGACCGCGACGGAAGAGTTACGATGATCAGTCCGTCGGTGTTTAAGCGTACCGGTTATATGCCGGAGGAAGTGCTGGGCCGGCCTATTACTGACTTTTTCTCCGATAAGAACCTGATGCAGAAAGCACTTATTATTCTCCGGAGGGAAAAAAGCCTGAGGAATATGGAGGCCGCGCTGAAAATAAAGGATGGTACCGAGCGGCAGTTTATGTTTAATATGCTGCTGTTCACAGATGAGAAAGGACGTACAGCAGACGTAGCCATACTGGCAAGGGATATCACTGAACTGAAAAAGAATGAGCTGGAGCTGCGAAAAGCCAAAGAACAGGCCGAATATTCACTCAAGGTAAAAGAAGGCTTCCTGGCTAATATGAGCCATGAAATAAGGACGCCTATGAACGGTGTGATCGGGATGATTGATCTTTTGTCCAGTACTCAGCTGAATGATGAACAGCGCGATTACGTACGGACCATTAAACGCTCATCAGAAACGCTGTTGAATATCCTGAATGATATTCTGGATCTTTCAAAAATTGAAGCCGGAAAAATGGTACTGCATGACGCCCCGTTATCTATCAGTGATTTGCTGGAAAAACTGGTGGCGTTGTTTTCCCAAACGGCCAGGAATAAAGGCAACGACCTGACCTACGAGCTGCATCAGGATGTACCTGAATTTATTATCGGAGACCCTACCCGCCTGCTTCAGATCCTTTCCAATCTGACTTCAAATGCTTTGAAATTTACAGAAAACGGCAATGTGAATATTAAGGTATCCAGTATTGATCATAAAGGGAAGTTCCATACCATCAAAATCGAAGTTTATGATTCGGGGATAGGGATCTCGGAAGAAAATCAGAAGATGCTGTTTACTTCATTTACACAGGTGGATAATTCCAGCCGTAAATCTTTTGGCGGAACAGGCCTCGGGCTTTCCATTTCCAAACAGCTGACAAGGATGATGAAAGGTGATATTGGTGTGGAATCGACAGAAGGGAAAGGGAGTATGTTCTGGTTTACATTCCAGACAAAAGAAACGACGATTTCGCCTTATACCATAGAGAAAATAGAAGAAGAGCGGCTCGTTGCCGGTCAGTTTACGGATTATCAGCCATATCTGCTCCTGGTTGACGATAACGCGGTGAACAGGAAAGTTGCCAGTGAAATCATGAAAAAAGCGGGTTGTCTCGTGGACACGGTTGACAGCGGCTTCAAAGCGATTGAGATGGTGAGGGCTTCGTTTTCAGAAAGGATGTATGATGCCGTTTTTATGGATATTCAGATGCCGGATATGGATGGTGTGGAAACGACTCATAAGCTGAAAGATGAATTCGGGGAAAAACTGCCGAAAGTGATTGCCATGACGGCCTATTCGATGAAAGAGGATCGTGAGCGCTTCCTGAATAATGGCATGGATGATTATCTTGCCAAACCCATCAGGGCACAGCAGCTGGTTGCTAAAGTGCATGAAATAGTGGATGCAAAATTACTGAATGATGCCAGGGCAAAAGAGGGTGATGTTGCAATGGCAGAGACGATAATCACCGAAGATCCTGTACTGGACAGGGAAATTGTAATGCAGCTGAAGGATATCGGCGGAACGGATCTGGTAAAATCAGTTTATGAAGATTTTGTAGAAGAATCAGCCATCCTTGTCCGGGAAGCTGTGGAGGCCTGGAAAAAAGAAGACATAGGAACGGTAAAAAGCCATCTGCATACACTCAAAGGAAGCGCAGGTACGGTGGGTGCCGGTATAGTGGCTGACATTGCCCGGGAAGCAGAAGGAAGGCTCAAAACTAATGATACCAGTACATTGGCAGAGGCTTTGCCTGCACTGGAATCGGCCTTTGATAACTTCCTGAAAAACTATGAAGCGCTGCTGGACAGCTGGTTATAGACCTTGTCGATTTCAGAGGCAAGCTGATGATCCTTTTCAGTAACGATATCACCTGAATCATGGGTAGAAAGTCTGAATTCCACAATGTTGTAGGAGTTTGACCACCAAGGATGATGATCCAATGTATCGGCTACTTCTGCTACCTGTTCCATAAAGACAAATGCTTGTCTGAAATCAGGGAATCTGAACGTTTTCGTTAGCTTATTGTCTTTTTCTTCCCACATGATCGTAAAGGTTTATTATTAAAAACAGATAAGTGCCTATGATCCCGCTTCTGATACTGAAAGAGGCGGGATCAGGTTTTATAAGCCGGCTACCATCATTAACCATGCCGGAGCAGCATTTGTTTAATCTCCGTCAATATATCGTTTGGTAATGGGTTGGTAAGAGTCGATCCGGCGGTCGCGGAGATAAGGCCAGGTGGTACGGTAGTAACCAATCTTACCCAGGTCGATGGTTTCGACATGTACCGTTTCTTCCAGATGCGGGGCTTTATACAGCACGCGTCCGTGTGGATTGGAAATAAATGATCCGCCCCAGAACTGCTGGCCGTTTTCTATCCCCGTACGGTTCACAGAAACAACATAAACACCATTGGCAACCGAGTGGCTGCGCTGAATGGTTTGCCACGCGTCATATTGTTCGTTATTGATGATTTCATCTTTTTCTTCCATATCCCAGCCGATAGCGGTAGGGTAGAACAGAATTTCGGCACCCATCAGACTGGTAATACGGGCAGGTTCAGGATACCATTGATCCCAGCAGATCAGGACACCGATTTTCGCAAACCGGGTTTCAAAAACTTTATAACCCAGATCACCCGGAGTGAAATAGAATTTTTCATAATATCCCGGATCATCCGGAATATGCATTTTCCGGTATTTGCCCAGATAAGAACCGTCGGCATCGAGTACGGCTGTAGTATTGTGATATAACCCTTCTGCTCTTTTTTCAAAAAGGGAAGCAATGATTACCACACCCAGTTCTCCGGCCAGCTTGCCCAGAATATCTGTAGACGGTCCCGGGATTGATTCGGCGAGGTCAAAATTTGCATGACTTTCTACATCACAGAAATACAGTGAAGTGAAGAGTTCCTGCAGACAAATAATCTGGGCCCCGTTTCCTGCCGCTTCCCTGATGCCTTCCATGGCTTTGTTAAGGTTATCCGTCAGGTCCGCAGAACAGCTTGTTTGTACAATTCCTATATTTACATTTTTCATACTCAATACTCTTTCCGGTTATTCAGAAACTTTTCAGTTTCATCAATAATAAAATTTTCATTCTGTTCAATCATACATTTGAAGTGCCCTTTCGGACATTGGGCAAGGCCAAAGTTACTACATGGGCGGCATGCCAGTCCCTCTACAACTGCCTCTGCCTGCAGTTTGTTTAAATAAGGCCCGACACCAAAATGCTCTGCAGAAGTTCCTCCCCATACTGAAACGACCGGTTTGTTATATGCCCCCGAAATATGCATAAGGCCTGTGTCGTGTGCAATTACTGCAGCGGCATTTTTCAGTAGTGAAACGGATTGATTGAATTTAAACAATCCGCAGCTGTTCCATACTTTATCCCCGCATGCGAGCTGTATTTTTTCACCGGCTTCATGATCTTCAGGGCCACCCAGTAATATAACGGGAGTCTTAACTCCCTGGCAAACCGCAATTATTTTTTCTACAGGCAGTCGTTTGGTGAAATGCTGCCCACCAATGACAAAGGCAATATAACCCTTTCGGAACGGTTCTGACAGTGAAGTTACAGGGACTTCATCGTCTTGTCCTAAAAAATAATCTACGGGCTGATGATCATTGGTGATGCCTAACGATTCCACCGCTTTCAGATTTCGCTCAACAATGTGAATATTACGGGGTAACAGGTCAATCCGTAACTTATTCATCAGAAACTTTTGTACTGATAATTTCCTGAAAGTTAAAACCGGCCTTCTGAGTTTTATCCGCAATAAATAAGACCGGATGGTTTTGTGCAGGTCAATTATGTAATCAAATTGTTCCGCTCTGAACAACTCTACCAGCTCATCCAGGTTATTATCCAGTAAATGCAGATGATCAATATACGGATTATGTTCCAGGACCATACTGAATTTTTTCTTTACAACATAGTGGACTTCTGCCCCTTCATACTGCTGTTTCAGACAACGGATCACCGGAGTGGTCAGCACAATATCTCCGATACTTGAAAATCGGATAATCAGGAATTTAGTCCGCTTTTTTTTCATCATCAGCTGTATGCAGAATTTGTTCAGGTTTCAGTTCTTCGGGATGGCGGTGTTTCCATCTTTTATGGCTCCATAACCAGTTGTGGGGTTGATTTCTGATATCCTTTTCAAGCAACTCCACCTGCTTCTCAAGAATGGCGTTTTGAGGAAAGGTCTTGATCTGGTCGGTAACCAGTTCAAAATGGCAAATGAAATGCCCCCGTTTGGTTTCATGCTTTTTGATATCCAGATATACCACTGTCAGATCATACATCTTGGAGATAATTTCAGCACCACGGAAAACCCCTGTATCCTGATTCAGAAAACGCGTCCAGTATCCGGTTTGCGGATTGGGTGCCTGGTCATTGGCAAGGGCCAGAATATAAGGAGTAGGGTGTGGGTTTTTGAGCTCGGCATAGATCATTTTCATCGGCACCATCTGACTTTTAAAGCGCGTCCTCATTTCATAAAACCAACGATCCATTGCTTTATTATGTAACGGTTTATAAACGACGATGACATCATGAGGCAGGAAGGAGGAAAAATAGCTGTTGGCCATTTCCCAGTTCCCCCGGTGGCCGAGAATGAGTCCTATGTTTTTCTTTTTTGCAAACAGGTCAGTCAGTACCTCATAATTACCCTGCATCCGGTCTTTGATTTCGTTCGGATCAACGACACGCAGTTTAATGGTTTCAACAATGATGTCTGAAAAGTGCCGGTAAAAATTGCGTTCAATATCCTGTAGCTCCGTTTCTGATTTTTCCGGAAAACTATTCTTCAGATTTGCCCTGACAACATTTCTCCGGTAATGAATAACCCTGAACAGAAAGAAACACAGCAGGTCAGAAATTTTATATAAGTTTCCCCAGGACAGTTTTGCCACCAGATCGAGAAGGGAGATCAGCAGATTTGAAAGAAATTTATTCATGTCTAATATTTAATGTTGCAAAATTACTTTAAATCCGCAACTGGCAAATAATTAATGGCATGGTAAATATTTCAAAAGGTTTGTTTTTTTGCTGAGGACCTTCTAATTTCAGGTAATCAAAATCAACGTTAGGTATGTTTGATGGGTTATTTAATATTAAGAATGACAAAAGGTTAAGTGTATACCTTTACCGTTCGGGGTTTGTATTCTGGCTTATTTACCTGATTTTAGGCTCTCCGGCACTTCATATTTACGGGCATTACCGCAATGATGCAGGAGCATTGTCAGTGTTGCTGATGGTAACAGCCTTTTCCATGTCTATGGTTTATGATTTTTTTCACCACCGGAAAATTTATGAGCAAAAGAAAAAGTGGCTTGTAATCAGTTATCTTATTCTGTTTTCGGCATTGTATTTTTTTGTGTTCAGGGAAAAAGGAATCAAGCTAGACTGGTTGCATATCATGCGTCTTTTCCCAGGGCTGGGATAACCGGCTATTGAAAATCAGAACATCTTGAGGCAATCTCCACAAGTGAGTCGCTCAGGGTGGCAGCTTTCCCCAGCACAATAATAGCAGGAGAACTTACTTCTGCAATCTGAACCAGTGGCAGAATGTTGCTTATTTTGCCGGTAACCATTTTTTGCTCAGGTAATGAGCCATTCTGAATAATCGCTACAGGAGTTGCTGATTTCCCCAGTTGCTGATAGATTCCGACAATTTCAGATAATTTATTCATTCCCATCAGCACAACCACCGTGGCGGTTGACTGTGCTGCCAGGAGCAGGTCGTCCGAAAGCTGGTGGTTCCGGGTTGTTCCTGTCACTACCCAGAAACTTTCACTTACACCGCGGCTTGTCAGCGGGATACCATTCAAAGCAGGTACGGCATAGCTGCTGGATATCCCGGGTATTATTTCGGTATCAATACCGAATCGTGAAGCATATTCGAGTTCCTCATAACCTCTTCCGAAAATAAACGGATCTCCGCCCTTCAGCCTTACAACTTCCCCGTATTGATGTGCGTATTCTACAATCAGATGATTAATGACATCCTGATTGCAGGAATGTTTTCCGTAGCGTTTACCTACGTGAACTTTCACACATTCGTCCTGACAATATTGCAGCAGATCCGGGTGAATGAGCGCGTCATACAGGACTATCCGTGCATTTTTCAATGCATTGATGCCCTTTAGGGTAATAAGTTCCGGATCACCGGGACCGGCGCCAACTAGGGTAAGTTTCATGTACTGGAAATGATTGGTGTAATCACCGGAATGCCCGGGATGGTTCCCCAGGGCGTATCCGGTGATCAGAAAATGGGAATTAACTGTCCTGCCCGAAGACCAGTTCCTGAAGAAGGGGTTCTCCGTTTTCTTCAAGCTGACGACGGCGGACTTCCTTGGTTTTTTCCAGAAAGTTCAGTGCTTCTGCAAGATACCTTGTGGCAAATTCTTCAGAAGGCTCATTCTGGTTAATACTGAAAAGCTGTATACGGAATCCGTTTTGCTCCTCTCCTTCAACAGGATAGAAATCTTTTCCGAAGTGCTGGTCAAAATCTTTGGCCAGGCCATGCTGTGTATTCACGTTTACCCCCTGACTCAGCAGCATACCCTTGGCGGCCGTGATAAAGGTGTTGTAAGCATGATAGATAGCGTCAGCCCAGTTATTTATTTCAAAGTTTTCTTTGGCAAGGGAAGCTTTCTCTTCTGCTTCAACTAAAGTGGTAGCTACCAGATCCAGCACTACGCTGGCACACTCCCCGATACCGATCTCCGTTTTAAATAACTCATCATGATCCCAGTCGCGGTATTCATTGTCATCGACACTGGAAAGGTCGGCAACGGGCTTGAGTAACTGATAAAAGTAATTTTTGGTCTGGCGGGTGTAATAATCATTGAAATACTCCCCTTCAAGCGCATTTTCTTCATAATCAGTCAACAGAAGCTCTAACGCAAGCGGACCGCGTTTCGTCGGAACCTTAATGACTTTGTCAGCCAGCAAACCTTCTCCGTTTCCTGTATAACCACCTCCCAGCAGGATCTGAACAGCCGGTAATACCAGTTTGCCGTTTTTGATAGAGCTTCCGTGAAATCCGATATTGGCCGCGCTGTGTTGTCCGCAGGCATTCATACATCCGCTGATCTTGATTTTAATATCATTGTTGTAAATCAGATCTGGGAACTTCTCCTTCATCATTTTTTCCAGCTCACGGGTAATCCCATAGCTGCTTGAAATCGCCAGGTTACAGGTATCAGTTCCCGGGCAGGTAGTGATGTCGGCTGTACTGTCAAATCCGGGATCAGCGAGGCCAAGGCTTTTAAGGGCTTTGTATATAGCCGGTAAGTCACTTCCTTTGATATACCGTAAACGGTATCCCTGATTGATAGCCACACGGATATCATCAGCAGCGTATTGCTTCACAATGGCCGCAAAAGCACGGGCAGTATCAGATGACATATCACCCAGCAAAACCCTTACCTGAGCAGAATACCAGCCTTTTTGTTTTTGTTCAAAAACATTGGTTTTCAGCCATGCGGTATATTCTTCATCGGAAGGATCTTCAACGGCAGCATTACCTTCACCCGAAGGAATATTCAGGGGAACAGGCTGCACCCAGTATTCTTTATTTTTAAGAGCCGGCCATTCTTCTTTTACTCTTTCAAGCAAGCCCTCAAGGCCGATATCATTGAGCAGATATTTCATCCGGGCTTTATGCCGCTTGGTTCTTTCTCCGTAACGGTCGAAAACACGGATTACCGCTTCAATTAAAGGAATCGCATATTGTTCTTCCAGAAATTCATGAGAGAGTTGTGCAGCAAAAGGCTGTGCACCCAGTCCTCCGCCTAACACTACCTTAAACCCTCTGATTTCTTTTCCGTTTTCGTCTGTTTTTACACGGGGAATAAGACCTACGTCATGAATAAAGGCATAAGCATCATCTTTTTCCGAAGAAGAAACCGTGATTTTGAATTTTCTGCCCATATCCTGGCAGATCGGGTTGCGGAGGAAATATTCAAAAATTGCCTGAGCATAAGGGGTTACATCAAACGGTTCATCAGGGTCAATTCCCGCTTTTGATGAACCTGTAACATTCCTTACGGTATTACCACAGGCCTCTTTAATGGTTATTTTGGCATCTTCCAGCTCGGCCCACAGGGCAGGAGTATCTACCAGCTTAACAAAATGCAGCTGAATATCCTGCCGGGTAGTGGCATGGAGATTCCCGGTTGCATATTTGTCAGAGCAATGTGCAATCCGTATCAGCTGGTCCGTAGTGATTCTCCCGTGAGGAAGCTTAATACGTACCATCTGAACGCCTGGCTGACGTTGCCCGTAGACACCACGCGTCAGCCTGTATCTCCTGAAAGCCTCTTCCGGTTCTCCTCCGGAAGTAAAAGCTGCAATTCTGTTTTTGAGTTCCAGAATATCACGTTTGGCTCTGGGATTTATATTTTCAGTTAAAACCGGTTCTTTCATTTTTCCTGTGGGTATAATAGGTTAATATTGAGTACTTCTATTATGCAGCTGATTTTAAGACATTGAAAATCAGTTTAACAGACAGGCACCAACTGTCACATTAGACGTTTCGTCGATCAGTATAGCTGCGCCGTTAGCTCTGTTGGTCTGATACGAATCGTACGCGATGGGTTGTGCAGTTCTTAACAATATTTTCGCCATATCGTTCAGTTTAAGTGATTCAATGTCATCTTTTTCCTCATAGGTATTAATGTCAATACCATATTCAATCGCTTTAACAGAACAACGGGTACGGGTGCTGCCGTGTTGCAGGGTGTACTTATTACCTGGTTTCAACACTTTTTTATCGTCCATCCAGCATAATATCGTTTCAATGTCCTGAGATACTACCGGCTGATTGTTTTCGGAAACAATGGAATCGCCACGGCTTAAATCAATATCAGAGGCCAGTAAAAGGGTTACCGATTGTGGCGCTGACGCTTCTTCCACTTCCTCTCCAAACAGCTCTATTTTATCAATAACGGAACTTTGCCCTGAAGGCAGGACCACAATTTTGTCTCCTTTTCTGAAAGAGCCGCTCTGAATTCTTCCGGCATAGCCTCTGTAGTCATGCAGCTCTTCTGTCTGAGGGCGTATCACATACTGAACCACCATGCGGGGGTCATCCAGATTAAGATCTTTTCTGATATCAACTGTTTCCAGAATTTCCAGCATCGTTTCAGCAGTGTACCAGGGCATATTATCAGATCTGTCCACAATATTATCGCCATTCAAAGCACTGACGGGTACAATGTGCAGGTGTTTGATGTTTAGTTTCTGTGCTAATTCCTGGTATTTGCTTGCAATGTCCAGATAAGTATCTTCAGAATAATTCACCAGATCCATTTTGTTGATCGCGACTACTACGTGAGGTATTCCCAGCAGAGAGGCTACCAGCGAGTGACGCCGCGTTTGTTCCATCACGCCTTCACGGGCATCGATAAGAATAATGGCAAGGTCTGCATTGGATGCTCCGGTCACCATATTACGGGTATACTGAATATGGCCGGGGGCGTCAATACTGATAAATTTCCGCTTATTGGTTTGAAAATATTTATAAGCAACATCAATGGTGATGCCCTGCTCTCTTTCTGAACGCAGCCCGTCAGTCAGTAAGGCGAGGTCGATCTCTCCGTCGTTACGTACTTTACTTGCCTTTTCAATAGCCTGCATCTGGTCGGCCAGAATGTTTTTTGTGTCAAAAAGCAACCTTCCGATGAGTGTACTTTTACCATCATCGACCGAACCGGCTGTTATAAATCTTAATATGTCCATTTCTGATTACTGTCTTTTTTACTGAATAATGATCTTTATTTTTCCGTGAATAAACTCAGAAATACCCGCCTTTTTTACGGTCTTCCATAGCAGCTTCGGTTTGCTGATCATCAATACGGGTTTCTCCGCGTTCACTGATTCTGGAAACTTTAATCTCATTAATTACTTCATCAAGAGACGATGCATGTGATTCCACAGCGGCAGTACAGGTCATATCACCTACAGTACGGAAACGTACAGTACGGTGTACGATCTGGTCTTTTTCGTCTTTCTGAATAAACTCAGCATTGGCTAACAAATGTCCGTCGCGCAGAATACACTCTCTCTCATGCGAGAAGTAAATGCCGGGGAGCTTAATGTTCTCTCTCTGAATATAGGCCCAGACATCCAGCTCGGTCCAGTTGGAGATAGGGAACACCCTTACATTTTCTCCTTTATGGATTTTTCCGTTAAACAGGTTCCAGAGTTCCGGACGCTGGCGTTTGGGGTCCCATTGGCCGAATTCATCTCTGAAGGAGAAAATTCTTTCTTTAGCTCTTGCTTTTTCTTCATCGCGGCGCGCTCCGCCGATACACGCATCAAATTCGAATTCTTCAATGGTATCCAGCAGGGTATAAGTCTGCAGCCAGTTACGGCTTGCGTTTTTGCCGGTTTGTTCTTTCAGACCTTTTGCCTTAATAGTGTCTTCCACGTAACGGACAATCAGCTTTGCACCTGTTGTTTCTGCCAGTTCATCACGGTATTTAATGGCCTCAGGGAAGTTGTGACCAGTATCTACATGCACAAGCGGGAAAGGAATTTTGCCAGGGGCAAAAGCTTTTCTGGCAAGATGTACTAAAGTAATAGAGTCTTTTCCTCCGGAAAATAACAAAGCGGGCCTTTCAAACTGACCTGCAACTTCCCTCATAATATAGATAGCTTCAGCCTCGAGGTCATCGAGTGCATTCCATTGAAATTGCTTTTGGAGCGCTTCTTGGTTCATTTTTTTGTTTTTTAAATAGCAGGAATCTGATCCTGATCCATAAATTAATTATCTGGCATGCAAGCCACACTCTTTTTTCGATTCGTCTTCCCACCACCATCTTCCTGCACGGAAGTCTTCACCTTCGGCAATGGCGCGGGTACATGGTGCACAGCCAATACTTACAAATCCCTTATTATGTAATGGGTTGAAGGGAACATTATTTTCTTTAACATAGGCCTGAACCTGGTCAAAAGTCCAGTCCAGCAACGGATGAAATTTAAATAACTGATGGGCTTCGTCCCATTCAAGCCGGTGCATCGCCTGGCGGTTTCCTGATTGCTGGGCTCTGATGCCTGTTATCCATATTTTTGCATTTTTCAAGGCGCGGTTCAGAGGAACCACTTTCCTGATAAAGCAGCATTCTTTTCTGTTTTCCACTGATTCATAGAAACTGTAAGGGCCTTTTTCGGTAATCAGTTTCTCCACAGATTCGGTGGAAGGGAAATAAGTGGTGATATGGGTATCGTACCGATGATTCGTTCGCTGTAAAGTTTTATAGGTCTCTTCAAAAAGACGGCCGGTATCAAGTGTAAACACTTCAATTTCTACAGAATTTTCAAAAATAAGATCTGTAATTACCTGATCTTCATATCCCATGCTGGAAGAAAAAACGACTTCACCGGGAAACATCGAAGTAAGGATCTTTAACGATTCTATTTCTGATTTTCCTTCGATTTGCTGATTAATGGTTTCAAATAACTCTTTCATCCCGATTATCCTTTTACGATTTCATTTGAAGTTATTTCCTGTGCCGAAAGCCGGGCTGCATTCAGAAAATCTTCAATCAGATCATCAGCGTCTTCCAGCCCTACAGAAACACGGATCAGCCCGTCGCTGATACCCAGGTCGGCTCTGTCTTCCGGAGTTAACTTATTATGAGTAGTGGTAGCCGGATTGGTGATGATCGTGCGGGAATCACCAAGGTTGGACGACAGCGACGCTATTTTGATATGTTTCATGAACGAACTGACTCTTTCAAAACCTCCTTCCAGTTCAATGGTAATAATGGCACCTCCCGCTTTCATTTGTTTTTTAGCCAGTTCGAACTGAGCATGCGAAGGCAGGAAAGGATAATTTACTTTTTGAATAAACGGGCTTTGTTCAAGTGCTCCGGCCAGCCGGAATGCATTTGAAGAATGACGTTCCATTCTTAAATCCAGTGTTTCCAGACTTTTGGCTAGGACCCAGGCATTGAACGGAGATAATGAAGGCCCGGTCTGACGGCAGAAAAAGCGGACTTCTTTAATCAGGTCCTCGCGACCGACGACAATACCTCCCAGCACACGGCCCTGTCCGTCCATAAACTTTGTCGCTGAGTGAATAATCAGGTCAGCGCCATAATCGGCCGGAGTTTGCAGAGACGGTGTGGCAAAGCAGTTATCGACGTTAAATATTAAATTGTATTTTTTAGATAAACGCCCGATCATTTCCAGGTCAACCAGTTCGAGTCCGGGATTGGAAGGCGTTTCAAGATAAATCATTTTTGTATCAGGCTGAATAGCTTTTTCCCACTCAGCTTCAGGCGCAGTAGCATCAACGTACGTACAGGTAATTCCCCATTTAGGCAGTATTTTGGATAAAATCTGAAGGGAAGAACCAAACAATGCTTTGGAAGAAACCACATGGTCGCCGCTTTGAAGAACCGCAGCCATACTGGCAAAAACAGCGGCCATACCGGTACCTGTAGCCACACCGTCTTCCACACCCTCGAGAATGCAGACCCTGTCTACAAATTCCTGAACAGATGGATTTGAAAAACGGCTGTACAGATTCCCCTGCTCTGTTTCATTAAAAACGGCTTTACCCTGTTCGGCGCTTTCAAATGTAAAACTACTTGTTAAAAACAAAGGAGTGGAGTGCTCCCTGTGTTGGGTTTTTTCTGCCTGTGTACGTATTATTCTGGTTTGTTTTTTCATATAACTTCCTGAAAAACGATAGTTGCCTGTCTTTATAAGATAAAAAAGGTAACTAAATTATGATGCATTGTTATTGGTTAAACTTCATGTTATCAGCACTTGCAGAATTACAAAATTCTATAAAGTATACTGTTTTAGTAGACTACTTGTGTATAATTTAAGGCATTTTCAGCCCCATACTCAAAGACTACCTTCACAAATATAAAATCAAATTGTTATTTTTTCAAGAAGGAGGCTGCGGGGGCCTGTAGAATTATTTGATCAGATCCTTAAGCCGGTCATAAAAACCGGTGCTCTTGAAGGTGAATGTTTTATGAAGAATGTAATTGCTGATAAAACTGAAACCCATACCTATCCCGTAGCAGAACATCTGGTTTATATTCACTGTTTTTTCAGTGAACGGAATTTGCCATTCGTAAATTTGTATACCCAGGATTTCGGTAGCTAAATAAAGAGAGCCTGTTGAGAAATAATAAGTAATCCCCAGAGAAATAAAGGCTACGATCAGGAATTTCACCATCTCCCGCCTTGTTTTGCTGGTTTTTCGGGCATCGAAAGCAAATAGCTTAGTGAGAATGAAACCTACTATAAAACCAATGATATAGGAATAGATGATTGAATCATCGTAAGAGATTCCGAACTGTCCCTGAAGGTAACTGCTTGAAAATAACTGAATAGCGGCTCCGGTTCCGGCCACCAGAAAATAAGCAATCAGATCTTTTTGATTAAAAACTTTTAAGGATTTCTCAGATGGCACAGTGTAGTCAATTAGTTGGTTTTGGTGTGAATTTGGGGCAATATTAAAAATAAATGATTCTTAATCCAATTCTCTCCTGATCAAAAGTGACAGATGGGATTTTTGTAGGATAAAGGGTCAGCAATTCATCTGCAATTTTTCTGATTATAACAGATGATTAAAACTTAGTTTTGAACGAAAATATTTTTCAATTTTTTTTATATAACTTAAAAAAAACTGTGACGGGTCTGATTTTGGTAGGTCTTAATATCGTAAATCAATCTAAAAGTTATGAGAGCACACATGAAAAGATATCTGACTATTCTACTGTTTTTGTCGACTGTAGGAGGGGTTTCGGCACAAACAGATAACTGGGCTGCCGGATTTAAAGTAGGGGAGCCGATCGGATTAAATATCAGAAAATATGGCGACAGGAATGCATTGGATGTAACGCTGGGTACGTATGGTGGAATCCTTAAATCCAATGCAGATTACCGTAAAGGAGAGTACAGAGGAATCGGCTTTATGCTTAATGCAACCTACTTGTGGTACACTCCGCTGTTTAATGAATCCATGATTGCTTATGCCGGAATAGGCGGGCAGATCAACAAAAGAAGATATTACCGAAATCCTGAAACAAGAGAGCATACGAGCCCGATCAGTCTGGGCCCATCAGGAAGTGCCGGGCTGGAGTATTTTTTACCTGATAAACCATTGTCTGTTTTTGTCGAAGCGGGGTTCTATATGGAACTTTTGCCCGGAATTGGGTATACAAGCCCACAATTCAACATAGGGATCAGGCATAATTTTTAATTACCATACTTAACTATTGAACGAAATGAAAAAAATAATCATATTAGGTTCATGGCTGTCAGCTGTGACATTATTTTCTTCCTGTGCAACACTTCAGAAGAACTCTGACAGTTATAGCCGGTCTGACAATGCATGGAGTGGTACAACTGATTATAATAACAGAGATTATGATCAAAGGGGCAGCACTTCGTATAACAGTAATGAGAATGACCGGTACGGAGATAATGACCAGTATAAAGATAATGAGAGAGAGACGGAAACGGTTGATAGCCGTTATGAGAGAGAAAGAGATGACAGGAGTTTCCGTGAACGCAGAAATGAAGCGAACCGGAATGACCGTTATGCTGAAACCAACAGAGATAATGAGCGGTATTACCCGCTGAGATCAGAAGAAAACGACAGACGCTTCCAGAATGACAGAAGATACGATGATCGTTATAATGACGAAAGGTATGATGGGTATAATAATGACCGATATGAAGACAGGTACGGAGATAACCGGAGGGTGAATGGTGACCGAAGGGCCGACAGGAATTTTGATGATCGTTATGACGACAGGTATGATGAC
>JBEBXQ010000054.1:0-28251 GCA_040391535.1 Telluribacter sp.
TATGTCCCCCGTTGGATGGGATTTACTTTATACTTTCACCAGATCATTTAACAAACCGATGATCCTGTTCAAAAAATAAACCCCACGTTTCCGTTCCGGAAAGTGGGGTCAGGAGGTAATTATTGAATATTAATTTTGCGTGTGTGGATTTCAGGTTTTTATAGTTGCTCAGATCCGGTTCCGGACATTGTAGTACAGAAACCTTCCTGGTAGACGTATCACTTTACTTTCATTATTCCGTTCATTAACCGCCAGTGACCCGGAAAAGTACAAACAAACGGGTAATCTCCAGGTGCAGCCGGAGCTGTAAAACGTAAACGGTATGTTTCTCCCGGGTTTATCAGTGGGGAAGAAGCGATGATTTCCGGAAGGGCAGGCACATAATGTTTTTCTGCGGCATCTCTGGCGGTGATCATTTCATCAGCTGCTTTTCCGATGATATCGAGTGATTTTATTTTTCCGACGACAATGTTGTGCTGCATGGCATCAGGATTTTCAAATACAATTTCCACCGGCTGTCCTGCTTTGACGGTAATTTCCTGTTTGTCAAATTTCATTTCTTCCCGGATGGCTTTCAGGTGTATAACCTGCAGATTGGGATCCGAAATAATTGCATCTTTCAGTCCTGCTGATTGCAGCAGGCCTTCAATTTTAGAGGTATATATTTCCGGAGCTGATCTGTGAAAACCGATCAGCCATTGCTGATTAGCCTCAGACAGCTGATCTTTCCTTCTGGTATTCCAACCGCCTAGTATGCCTTTGGTAACTGCATTCCCGCCATCATGGTCCAGTTGCTGTGCAGTCTGAAGAAGTCGTATGGCATCGTTGGCAGAAGCATAGGAAGCATAACTGCGGAAGGCCCTTTCAAGTACAAAATCCGCCAGTTTCTGAGGGCGATTCACCTCAAAAGTTTTTGTCATCCGATTATTGCGCTCTTCGTCTTTCTCCGGGATACTATTTTCAGTATCCACAACGGCAGTCACTTCAACTTTACCGGCTTGTTCGGCGGTGAACCCGAAAGCACTTTTCCAGGGGCCGTTATTGCCTTCTGTCAGTTCAACGGTTTCACCGGGTGCAAGGCCATCTTCGAGCCTTTTACTGATATAATTCAGGTTAAGTCCGGCTCCTTTTACACTCACTGTGACCGTCGGAATAGTGCCTTTCGGAACGGCTACGTCCCCATGGTTGGCAATTTTCACCACAATTCTGACGCTTTCTCTGATATTGGGAGCCGTGGGGTTAATTATAATATCAGTAACAGCCAGTTCTGCACTTCCCTTCACGATTGTTTGCTGTTCATGACCAGCCGCATGCTGGTGTTCATGATGATGCGCAGCTACAGAAGACGCCGTGACGTTACGGGTATTGGTCAGGCGCTGTTGCAGTACCTGATTTCTTAATTTGCCGTCATGTGCATTAAGTACCACAGCAAAAGCATCAGGCAGCCAACGGTCGTCTGCCTCCGTTGCCTTGTCAAGTCGCTGGAGCACCGCATTTTCAATGGCAGGTGTAAGCGGCGATTCGCTGAATTTCAGCAGAGTATTCAGTACAACTGTCAGATCGGCGTCATGAAGCAGATGGCTCTCCAGTAGTGCCTGGGCTGTCGGAGCATCGTCAGGAAGTACCTGTATAGCTGTTTTGCGAACTGCGGCGGAAGGATGTTTCAAAGCCGCCCTGATGATCTGCCCGGTCCCGCTATTCTGAGAGAGGGAAGGAATAGCACCCAGTCCGTGGAGTGTCCAGAGCGCATGAATTGCACCTGTATTCAGGCCGACTTCATCCACTTGCTGATCTTTTACCAGTTCCAGCAGATGGGGTACTATGTCCTTGTTGCCTCTTTCAACCAACAACCGCTGCGCGTGCAGACGCCACAGCATATTGCTGTTTTTCAGATGGGTAAGAAGTTCATCAGGACGGTCTTTATTCAATAGAACAGGAGTATAATCCGGAGCATTTTTCCACGAAATCCGATAAATACGCCCGCGGGTATTGTCCCTCAGATCGGTTTCATAGGCATTGCCCGGGCCGTTTTCAAAACCCTTGGGAGTAGGATTGTGCTGAATAATATAACTGTACCAGTCGGCAACCCATACCGCGCCATCGGGGCCCACCTGCGCGAAAACAGGAGAAACCCATTCATCAGCACCAGCCAGGAAATTAAAGCCGGGTTTGTCTTCATAGTCGGTGCCTTTCCTGACCATAATATTGCGGTGCAGAAGGTGACCGGTCGGTTCTGCAACAAATGCGGAAGTATTCCAGTATTCTTTGGGGAATGCCCTTGCGGTATAGAAATTATGACCGGCTGCGGCAGTAAACCCACCGAAGACGTCCACCTGTCTTACTTTGGGTGTAATGGGCTGAAAATCTTTGTGCGTGTCGGTGCTGCGGCTTCCGTTATCTACCGTGCTTTTTCCGAAATAACGGGATGGGATTGCCATGAACCATCCGTGAGCGTTATTGGCCGTTGATCCGAAAAGCTCACCGGCTTCATTAAAGCTGAGTCCCCAGGTATTGTTGGAAGTACGGGTAAGCATTTCCATGTCAGAGCCGTCTGCTTTAAAACGGAACAATGCCTGTCCGAAGTTGAGTGAATCGGCCTGCCCGAACCTGCCCTTAAATCCTGAATACCCAACCGCGCCATAAATCCAGTTGTCAAATCCGTAATGCAGACTTGACGGACCGGCATGGGTATCAAATGTGCCGAATCCCGAGAATAATATTTTTTTTACATCAGCCTTGTCATCACCATCCGTATCCTTCAGGAACAGCATGTGCGGTGCCTGTGATACGATCAGTCCACCGTTGGCGAAGACCATTCCGGTTGGTACGCTGAGCCCTTCTGCAAAGCGGGTAAATTTATCCGCCTTTCCGTCACCATTGGTGTCTTCGCATATCAGAATATAATCCCTTCCGCCTTCATCTTTCCTTTCATTGGGATAATCGTACGTAATGGCGATAAACAGACGGCCACGTTCATCCCATGCCAGTGCGATCGGGTGGGAGACATCCGGTTCGTGTGCAAATAATTCAAGATTGAAATCAACCGGAACCTGAATATGTTTCATCGATTCCTCAGGTGACAAAGGAAGTTGCTGTAACTGCTGGCCGGGACGCTGTTCATAATTAGGCAGATGGGCCTGTTTGTAGTCAAAAGGTTTCAGATCCAGTCTGGCAAGTGCCCCGCGGGCCTCATCATTGACCGCCCAGAGAATTCCTTTTTCAATCAGATCATGGAAACCCGGTTGCGTCCATGTTTTTTCATCATGGCCGTAAGCAGTATAAAATACCCGTCCTTTGCCGTGCTTTCTGACCCATGTATAAGGTTCTTTTTCCTGTCCCGGACGATCCTTTGCCTGGTCGGGCTGAATAATCCTTTCGGTAAGCACTTCATTATCAGGTTCCAGTTTAATGTGCAGATAGGTTTCATCCAGTGTTTTAAAAGGCTTTACACCTGCTATGGCCGGATGATCCGGTTTTGTCCATACGGGTTGAATGGTATCCCATGTATGCCGCCAGAACTGGCCGCCCATAAGTTTTACAATATCGGCATTATTCCGGAAGCAATAAGTGGCGCAGTGAACAGGAATAAACCCTTTTCCCGACGCAACGAAGTCAAGTAAAGCATCTGCCTGCTGCGGAGCGATGGAATCATGGTTGGCAAATAAAAGCAACGCGTCATACTTATGTAAAGTTTCCGGATTCAGGTCATCAAGGCGGTCGGTATAGGTGAAATTGATTCCTTTTGGTCCGAGTGCCTCCATTATTTTCGGCACCATTTCAGCCGGACGGTGATGACCGTTATCTCCCAGGAACAGTACTTCAATACGACGACCTTTGCTTTCAGATTCCGCAGCAGATTTCTCAACCGTTTTGGTAGTTGATTGCGTGGCACATGCTATGCCCAGAAACAACAGCAATAAGCAGGCAAGATTCTTCATTGAAAATGGATTAATGATCAAACGTTTTTAAAGTCAGGGATCTGAATAATAGCACCTCCCTGTAATGCCGACTCATGCGCCAGAATGCCCACGCTGGTCCAGTTAGCCGATTGCCAGGCGTTAGGGAAAGGGTCCCGGTTTTCGGTCAGCGCCGATACAAACTCATGTACAAGGTGCGGATGCGAACCACCGTGTCCTGCTCCCTGTGTAAAGGATAAGTGCGTATTGTCATCAGTATCATATACACCTTTGGTTGTAAACCGCTGTATTTCTTCCGGCAGGTAATGGGCGAAATCAGGTGTTTTTACACGTTCCGGAATCTCATGTTCCGGTTTTTTGGCAGTATGGATTACCGGATCTTCACCTTCTATCAGCGGCCATTCAAATGATTTTTTGCTGCCATATACTTCAAAGCTTTCACGGTACTGGCGGGCGGTATCAAAGAGCGACCGGTATACATAAGCGGAAAGATCACTGTCTTTGAAACGGATATGAGCAGACTCTACCGCAAACGGAGAATTGTGGATGCGGGCAAGATCTTCGCTGATCGTACCAGAGCCGAAGCACGAAACGTAATCGGCTTCCAGGCGCAGTAAACCTGCTACAGGGCCTACGCAATGTGTCGCATAATGCATAGGGGGTAATCCGGGCCAGTAATCAGGCCATCCTTCCATGTCCTGCTGATGGCTTGCTTTCAGAAACTGCACCTTACCCAGTTCTCCTTTTTCGTACAGTTCTTTTACAAAGAGGAATTCACGGGCATAAACCACCGTTTCCATCATCATATATTTCAGCCCGGTCTCTTTGGTGACCTTCACGATTTCCATACAATCTTCCACAGAAGTAGCCATCGGAACCGTACAGGCCACATGTTTGCCCGCGCGCAGCGCTTTCAGGGTTTGTTCGGCATGGTTTGGGATAGGGGAGTTGATATGTACGGCATCGATATCCGGATCTTTCAGTAATGCATCATAATCCGTATACCGTACATCAATTCCGAATTCGTCACCTACAGCATCCAGTTTTGACTGTGTGCGCTGACATATTGCATACATATTGGCCTGCGGGTGTCTTTGGTAAATGGGAATAAATTCAGCCCCGAAACCCAGCCCGACAATTGCGATATTAATTTTCTTCATAGCAGATATGGTTGTAAGAATCATTATTTTGATAAGAAATCCTGCGGTGTGATCATGACAGGTTAATACTTTTTCAGTCCGTCCTGAATGAAAAAGAGGCCGTCCCGCATGAGCTGTTCTTCCGAGGTAAAGGTTTTCCTCCAGATATTGGCTACCGGCAATTTTTCACTGAACGCCTCAATGCTGATCCAGCCATCATAATGAATATCCCTGATCGCCTTAAAGACCTCGTCCCAGGCGACATTTCCTTTGCCCGGTGTTGATCTGTCGTTTTCCGAAAGCTGTATAAAAGAAATGCGGTCGCCCATTTTGCGGATGCAGTCACCGCTGTTTTTCTCCTCAATATTGGCATGGAACGTATCAAACATGATTTTGCAGGCAGGATGGTTTACTTCATCCACAAAACGGATGAGCTCATCACCGCAGCTGGTGAGGTACATTTCAAAACGGTTAAGATATTCGAGTCCCAGGGTAATATCGAGAGATTCGGCATAGTCGGCTACTTCACGGATACCGTCAATTGCCCGGTTCCATTCGTCGTGAGTGGCAGGTTTTCCGCTGAAGGTACCCAAAGCAGAATGTAAAGGACCCATGAGTTTTGTCGCTCCCAATACGAGTGCACAGTCAAGGCACCGCTTCAGGTGTTCAACGGCTGCCCGATGTATATTTCTGTCGGCACTGATGAGGTTAATTTCCGGTCCGCACATTGTATCCGTTTCACATGAAAGTCCCAGGTCATCCAGTTGCTTTCTCCACGAAAACCACTTCTCCGTATTGGTGTCAAACAAGGGAACTTCCACACCTTCAAACCCGATCTCACGGATCAGTTCAAGGGTAGGAAAAAGGCTTTCATCCATCTGATTGCCCCATAAAAGCAAATTCATACTGAATTTCATAATACTTCGGTCGTTTAAGGAGTGCAATTTTGCAATAAAATAATACTAATGCTTGTTCATTATTGATTAAAAATGACTTTATTTTGATATTTATTCTGATAAAATCAAATCAAGAGGTAAAATTAAGCCCATGAAGCCTCCGTTGCTTAAAAATATTGAAAGTCCTGTCATGTCGGTGACGATCCAGAATCTGTATGATCCTTACTTTGATCCTAACTGGCACTTTCATCCCCACTATCAGCTGTTCACTGTTCTGGAAGGTAAAGGTACACGATTGGTCGGAGATTCTATTCAGTCGTTTGAGCCGGGTGATACTGTATTTCTGGGGCCGGATATTCCCCATTTATGGCGTTGTGAAGAACCCTATTTTCAGACGGATTCGGGTATGATGACCCATGGGATAGTCCTTTATTTTCAGGAAGGGTTTCTGGGGAAGGATTTTTTCGACAGACCGGAGTTTTTTCCTGTAAAAGAATTGCTGCAGCATGCCCGCAGAGGTTTGTCGTACAAGGGCGTTACCCGTGAGCTGATCCGTCAGGAACTTACCCGGTGGCCGGAGCTCAACGGTTTTGACCGGCTGATCCGGCTGTTGCAACTACTGAATACCTTAGCTCATTCCACGGACGGTGAACCGCTGACCAGCTATGGGTATGTCAATAACTTTAAGCCTTCCGAAACCGAGCGCATGCAGAAAGTACATAATTATATACTGGAGAATTTTTCCAAAAACATACGCCTCGCTGAAATCGCCTCTCTGGCCGGTATGTCAGAAGCTGCTTTTTGCCGCTATTTTAAAGCCCGTGCCAATAAAACCGTTACGGATTTTATCAGCGAGATCAGGATCGGCCATGCCTGTAAATTGCTGGTAAATCAGGAATGGACCATTGCACAGATTGCCTTTGAGAGTGGATTTGATACTTTATCCAACTTCAACAGACAATTTAAAAAAGTGACCGGAAAAACCCCTTCGGGTTATAAAAATACGCTGATCGGTGAATAAATTGCTATGTTTTTTAGTAGATTGTCAGAATTTATGAAGATAACCTTAATTTTGACACCACTTTTAAACTTATACAAAACAGGCCACCTGGATGAGTAACAAATCCTCACTATTTCGTAGAAAATCCGTAGATCAGATATTATCAGATGCTGAGAAAGCAGAAGGACAAAGCAGCTTGTCGAAGATTCTGGGCGTAAGAGACCTTGTTTCATTAGGGATCGCCGCCATTATCGGAGCGGGCATATTCAGTACTATAGGAAGGGCGAGTTTTGATGGTGGCCCTGCAGTCTCACTGTTGTTTCTTTTTACGGCTATTGCCTGTGTTTTTACGGCTTTGTGCTATGCCCAGTTTGCCAGTACGGTACCGGTTTCAGGAAGTGCTTATACCTACGCTTATGTATCATTCGGCGAAATTTTTGCCTGGGTAATAGGATGGGCACTGATTCTTGAATACGCGGTTTCCAACATGGTGGTCGCCATTTCCTGGTCTGAATATTTTGTGGGAATGTTAAAAGGTTTTGGATTGCATATTCCTGAATGGCTGACGATAGACCCTGGCACAGCCAGCCGTGCCTATGAAAAATTAATGCTGAGCGGAGAGGCTTCACTGGCAGGTTTTGAAAATATTGCCGCCGCCGCTTATACCAGCGCCCCTGAAATTGCAGGCGTAAAAATATTGCTTGATTTACCGGCAGGGATTATTACGATGCTTGTTACCTGGCTGGTGTATGTGGGTATCCGGGAATCGAAAACAGCCAGCAATATTATGGTCATCCTGAAAGTGGCCGTGGTTTTACTGGTTATTCTTGTCGGAGGATTTTATGTGCAACCCGAAAACTGGTCACCCTTTGCTCCTAACGGTGTCAAAGGTGTAATGAGTGGCGTGGCTGCTGTATTTTTTGCCTTTATTGGTTTTGATTCTATTTCAACAACAGCCGAAGAATGCCGCAATCCCCAGCGCGACCTGCCCAAAGCCATGATTTATACTCTGGTGATCTGTACCGTTTTGTATGTGCTGATCGCTCTGGTACTGACCGGTATGGTGAATTATACAGAACTGAATGTAGATGATCCCCTTGCCTTTGTTTTTCAGAAAGTGGGTGTTGATTTCGTGGCCGGCATTATTTCAGTAAGCTCCGTCATTGCGATTACCAGTGCCTTGCTGGTGTATCAGCTTGGACAACCGAGGATCTGGATGAGTATGAGCCGCGACGGCCTTTTATGGAAGCGGTTTTCAGAAATTCACCCCAAATACAAGACACCGGGCTTTGCCACCATCGTCACAGGCTTTGTGGTAGGGGTGCCTGCCCTGTTTTTTGATATGGGCTTCTTTGTTGATCTTACCAGCGTGGGCACTTTTTTCGCCTTTATCCTGGTTTGCTGCGGTGTTTTATATATGGACCATTCGGGATTATCAGAGAAGTCAAAATTCAAAGTACCCCGCATTAATGGCCAGTATCTGATTATTGTCGTCTTTATTATCGGAATGGCGTTCTGTGTCTATATGGACTGGTTTTGGGAGCCTATCACCGAAAAGCCTTTACTGGTGGTTTTCTGGCTGACATGGCTTGTGCTTGGTATCATGGCATTACGGTATAAATTCTCACTTCTGCCGGTTATGGGCATCTTGTTTAATCTGTATCTGATGACCGAACTGGGGATATCCAACTGGACAATCTTTGTGATCTGGCTTGCCATTGGCCTGGTGATTTATTTTAGCTATGGCTACAAAAAAAGTAAACTCGCACAATAACCACAGGAAGATTACCGCTGGTTAAAGAAGATTCAGAGACTGAAAATCGCTGAGTGACCTGATTTTGTAAGCTGCCAGGTCAAAGCGGGTATCGTCATAGCCAAAGGAAGCCGGTACAGCTACCGTAACTGCTCCTGACGCACTTGCTGACTGTACACCGGGCCATGAATCTTCAAAAGCCAGGCATTGTTGGGGTGCTAAGCCAAGTTTAAGGATCGTGCTGGAATAAACTGCGGGATGTGGTTTACTGTGCGCTTCGAGTGTGGCAGAGTGCCAGGTTTCAAAATAATCGATTATTCCCTGCTTTTTCAGCACATCTTCAATCATGCTCATGGGGGAAGCGGAGGCCACCGCCATTCTGATCTGTTTTTCAGATAGCCACCTTATGAGATCCTTTGCTCCGGGCATAGCTTCTGACCTGTCCGGAATCCATTCATGGGCTATATGCAGAATATCGTGTGCCAGTTCTTCTTTTGATATATTTTCCCAGGGCTGAATATCATAGCAATAATCCAAAAATAAACTGACTGAAAGTCCGGTTGTATTTTGGTGTAATTCTGGGGTTACATCAAAATTAACTTTTTTCATAATCATTCTCGCAGCTTCTTCCCAAACCGGTTCAGAGTTAATTAAAAGCCCATCCATATCAAAAATCGCTGCTTTTATCATGATTATTAATGTTAGAAATTAAGATCTGCCCAAAAGAAATATTACCTGACAAAACTAATGGTTCTGTTCTGAATGTGAAAATACATTTAAATTCATATCTTAAAATACTTTCTTAATTTCACGAAATATCAATATATTTGTTTGTTTTCATCAAATGAATGTAAAAATCACTGTGAAATATGGATCAATTATTGACAGGCCCGAGTTTTGCACTGAATGAAGAACAGACAGCAGTAAGGCAGGCTGCCCGGGATTTTGCACAAAATGAATTGTTCCCCGGAGTAATCGAACGGGATAACGCACAACATTTTGATCCGGTTATCAGGCGTAAAATGGCTGATCTCGGATTTATGGGTATGATGACAGACCCCGGATATGGTGGAGGAGGTATGGATTCTATTTGCTATGTATTGGCGATGGAAGAAATTTCAAAGGTTGATGCGGCAGCTTCTGTCACCATGTCGGTGAATAATTCTCTGGTGTGCTGGGGAATTGAAAAATACGGAACGGAAGCCCAGAAGCAGAAATACCTGTTACCGCTGGCCAAGGGGGAAAAGCTGGGTGCTTTTTGCCTGTCTGAACCCGAAGCCGGCTCAGATGCTACTTCACAACATACAACGGCATTTTATCAGGATGGCGCCTATGTGATCAACGGAATGAAGAACTGGATCACCAATGGCGGATCGGCGGATATTTACCTGGTGATCGCCCAGACGCATCCGGAAAAAGGGCACAAAGGAATCAATTGCCTGATTGTGGAACGGGGAGCCGAAGGTTTTACGATAGGTAAAAAAGAAGATAAAATGGGAATCCGATCGTCAGATACGCATTCGCTGATGTTTTCGGATGTGAAAGTTCCGGAAGAAAACAGGATCGGTGAAGATGGTTCGGGATTTAAGTTCGCCATGTCTACGCTGAACGGCGGACGGATAGGTATAGCGGCACAGGCATTGGGAATTGCTGCAGGGGCACTGGAGCTATCTGTAAAGTATGCCAGGGAAAGAAAATCATTCGGAAGACCCATTATAGAACATCAGTCCATTGAATTTAAACTTGCAGAGATGGCAACCTCAATCGAAGCTGCGCGATGGCTGGTTTATAAAGCGGCCTGGCTGAAAGATGCCGGGCAGGATTATGTGGAAGCAGCTGCTATGGCCAAACTTTTTGCATCTGATACAGCCATGTGGGTGACTACCGAGGCCGTTCAGATTCACGGGGGTTACGGATATGTTAAAGAATTTCATGTAGAGCGGCTTATGCGGGATGCCAAGATCACACAGATTTATGAAGGTACCTCTGAAATACAAAAAATTGTTATTGGCAGACAATTTACGAAATAGGCCGTTTTGAACGAATCAGGCCGCTCCGGATAGTTATCTATGTTATTAACTAACATATTGATGTACTTTTTTTTGTTTTTTGATGAAATATATTTGTATTAGTTTTGTGCAATTTATTAGATTTGTACAAAAATTGTAAATAAAGTAAAACAGACATATATAGATTGTCATGGAAGATTATAATAAAATCATCGAATCGCTTGGGGTGAAGTTCGTTCGTGCGCGTCACATCCGTATTTTGCAACCCATTACCATTAAGAACTTTTATGATGTTCAGAACTCACTGACTATCCTGTATGACGGAGAAGTTTCTATCGGTGGTGAAGAACCTCAGAAAATTGAAAAAGGTGATATGCTGTTTATCCCGGGCGGAAAACATGCTACTGTTACTTATGGTAAACCTTCTGCTTCCAAACTGGTATCCAATGAGGAATTCCTGACAAACCGTGATCTGTATTTTCAGGCGCAGAATGATCCGGAACTGATCGGTAACGTACCAAACTCTTTCGGTTTAATCTCTTTTGAAGCGAAAGTTTTTGATACTGTTAATTTCTTTACTTCACTTGACGTACCTCCGTTCCTGATCAAAGGTGAAGAGAAAATCGCGACACTGATCAACCAGATTCTTGAAGAAGACCTGATGGATACCCCGGGACAGGGCAGGGTCATCAAAATCAAAACGGAAGAAGTAGTGATTGAAATTATCCGCTATATCCTTAAAAACAAATTGTTTGTGGAGCAGCTGGTAACCAACAGTACGTATTTCAAAGATCCTCGTCTGATCGATATCTTTGCGCATATTAAAGACCACCTGGGTGGAGACCTGTCCAATAAAGTGCTGGCCAATGTAGCCAACGTGTCAGAAGACTATGTAGGACAGTATTTCAAAATGCTGACCGGTATTAACCCGCAGGATTATATCGAATACCAGCGTATGGAAAAAGCAGTGGATCTGCTCAGAACTTCCAAAAAGAGCATTCGTGCGATTGGCTCAGAGGTGGGTTATAAAGATACTGCCTATTTCTGTCGCCGTTTCAAAATGATGTTCGGTATTCCGGCCGGCAAAATGAGACGCCGTGAATCGTTGATGAACGTTTAGACCAAAATATAAAATCCTTTTCAGTATTCTGAAAAAGTGAGCCGGGAGTCTGATCATATTTCGTATTTTTGCAACGTCAATTGTATGAGTATTGTCAGACTCTCCGGGTTTTACCGAATTAAAAAATATTTCATATAACTGCCGTCGCCCAGCTGCGGCAGTTATTTTATTCTATGGCTATGTCAACCGACCGTTATATGCAAAGAGGCGTTTCTGCTGGTAAAGAGGACGTCCACAAAGCAATCGCCCGTTTGGATAAAGGGGTGTTCCCCAAGGCATTCTGCAAGATTGTACCCGATACCCTGGCTGGTGATCCGGATTACTGTACCATTATGCATGCCGACGGCGCGGGTACCAAAACTTCCCTGGCTTATATGTACTGGAAAGAAACCGGTGACCTGTCGGTATGGAAAGGCATTGCACAGGATGCTGTAGTGATGAATACCGATGACCTCCTGTGTGTGGGTGCTGTAGGGCCTATGCTGCTGTCTTCCACGATCGACCGGAATAAAAACAAAATCCCCGGAGAGGTGATCGCGGCGATTATTAATGGTACGGAGGAGGTACTGGAAATGCTGCGCAGTTACGGCGTGGAAATTTACAGTACGGGTGGCGAAACCGCTGATGTGGGTGACCTGGTCAGAACGGTAACGGTAAACAGTACGGTGGTTGCCCGCATGAAAAGGGCTGATGTAATTGACAATGCCAATATCAGGTCTGGTGACGTGATTGTGGGGCTGGCTTCGTACGGACAGGCAACTTATGAAGATCAGTACAACGGTGGTATGGGCAGTAACGGACTGACTTCCGCCCGGCATGATGTGCTGAATAAGCTGCTTGCAGAACGTTATCCTGAGAGTTTCGACCCCGCAGTACCCGAATCTCTGGTATACAGCGGAAGCCGCCGGTTAACCGATCCGGTAGACGGCACACCGTTGAATGTCGGACAACTGATTCTTTCCCCTACACGTACCTATGCCCCTGTAGTAAAGAAACTATTGGATGAACTCAAAGGAAGTATCCACGGCATGGTGCATTGCAGTGGCGGAGCACAGACCAAGATTCTGCATTTTATTGATCATCTGCACATTATTAAAGACCATATGTTTCCGGTGCCGCCGTTGTTTCAGCTGATTCAGGAGGAGAGTAATACTGCCTGGCAGGAAATGTACAAGGTATTCAATATGGGACATCGTCTGGAAGTATACCTTCCGGCAGATAAAGCTCAGGAGGTTATTGACATATCAGCATCCTTTGGTATTGAAGCACAGATTGTGGGAAGGGTAGAGGCTGCTGAGCAAAAACAGGTTACCATACTTTCTGAATATGGTGAGTTTGTATATCACTGATTAATGGAAGGTCCATATATGATTACAGGTCCTGCCGGAACACCGGCAGGATTTTTTTATGTCCGGGCAATCCGCTTATATGCTGTAATCACCAGATAACTATTTTTGAAATATGTCCGAAAACGAACAAATAAATGTTCAATTACGAACAGGAAAAATAATTCTTTATTTGTAAGTTACTGAATATGAGTTCATTTTAATGCTGGCAGATTTATTGTGGAACATATCTTAACAATTAACCCTGATTGTATCATAAGCCGACAGCAGAACGGACTGTGAGTGAGGCAGTACAAAAAATATAATCATCCTGACAAAGAAGTTCATGATAAAAAACTATTTCAGAATCGCCTGGCGGAATATCATCCGGAACAAGACCTATTCATTTATTAATCTGATGGGTCTGGTCACAGGTATCACCTGTTTTTTACTGCTGTTCCTGTTCATCAAAGATGAGCTGAGCTATGATCGCTACCATACTCATTCGGGCGATATCTACCGCCTGAACCGTACGTTTTTATCAACAGATGGTACACCTTCCCTCCGCCTTGGGCATGTTGCCCCGCCCTTCGGCCCGTTAATAAAGGAAGATTTCCCCCAGGTCAAAGAGGCGGTTCGTCTGTTCGGAACCAGTGCGCTTGTACGAAGGGGAGAAATGATATTCAAAGAGGATAATATATTTGCAGCAGAGGAGAATCTGTTCAAGGTATTCGACATTAACCTGTTGCAGGGAAATGCCAATTATGCTTTGGCTGAGCCTTTCTCGGTCATGCTCTCGCGACCTATGGCAGAAAAATACTTTGGCAGGGAGGATCCGATGGGACAGGTATTGCGGATAGACAATCAGGTTGACTATAAAGTAACGGGTGTTTTTGAACCGCTTCCTCTGCAGTCGTCTTTCCATCCTCATTTTATAGCATCGTTTTCTACGCTCAGAGATGAACGGGTTTACGGAGCGGAATCACTCCGTACAAACTGGAGTAATAATTCATTTACGCTTTTTCTCCTGCTTGAGCCGGGTACAGATCCGGTTGCTATGGAAAAGGCATTTCCGGCCTTCCAGAACAAACACATTGGCGCTAACACTTCCGACTATTCTGTACTCAGCCTTACACCGCTGACAGACATTCATCTGTATTCGCACCTGGATACTGAGCTGGAGGCTAATTCCGATATCCGGTACGTCTATTATTTCTCTGCTATTGCACTTTTTATTTTACTGATCGCGTGTATCAATTATATGAATCTTACCACGGCCCGGGCGTCAAAACGGGCCCGTGAAATAGGAATTAAAAAAGTATTGGGGGTGAGCAGGCCCCAACTGATCCGGCAGTTCATCAGTGAGTCAATGCTGTTTACGGGACTGGCGCTTCTGTTTGCCTTACTACTTACCTGGTTGTTGTTACCTTACCTCAATGGGTTTGCAGGTAAATCGTTGACTTTACTGACCTTATTCTCTCCGCTTAATGTCCTTTGGTTACTGGTATTTGTGCTGGTTACGGCGCTGTTATCGGGAAGTTACCCTGCCTTTTACCTCACCTCTTTCAAACCGGTTAATATTCTGAAAGGTCGTCTTTCGCTGGGTTTAAAGAGCGGTCTGATGCGACAGATGCTGGTGGTGGTTCAGTTTTCAATAGCCGTATTGCTTATCGGCTGTACCATCGTAGCGTACCGGCAGCTGCAGTATATGCAGGACTTCGATCTGGGATATAGCAAAGACCAGGTCGTGGTGTTCAGAGGCGGGTCAACACAAAGTCAGTTCACCACCATCCGGAACGACCTGCTGACCGACAGCCATGTGGTGGAAGCGGGCAAGTCCTCACGTATACCAACGGGAAGATTGCTTGACTCATGGGAGGCGAAGGTAAAAAGGGGAGATTCTCTTGTGCCGGCAGCCATCACTGTAAAGATGCTTACCATCGACGAACATTTTATCCCTGCTTATCAGATTAAAATGGCAGCGGGACGGAACTTTTCAAGTCAGTTTCCAACGGATTCGACCAGCGGGTTTGTCCTTAACAAGGCTGCGGCCAGTATGCTCGGCTGGAAAGACCCTGAAGAGGCACTGGGTAATAATTTTGTGTATGGGGATATCAGCGGGACCATCATTGGAGTATCCGAAAATTACCATTTCGAGTCACTGCACCAGCAGATCCCGCCGATGGTGATGCTCATGAGCGGTGGGGGGATGAGATGGGTGTCAGTGCGTATCAAAGGCAGCCAGGTGCCGGCCACGATGCAGCACATCCAATCGGTCTGGAATACACATTTCCCGGATCAGCCTTTCGGGTATGATTTTCTGGACAGCCGCTACGGCAGGCTCTATGAGCTGGAGCAAACACAGCAAACCCTTCTGGGTGGCTTTGCCCTGATCGCGATTCTGATTTCCTGCCTGGGGTTACTCGGACTATCGATGTACATGACCGAATTGCGGATAAAGGAAATCGGTATTCGTAAAGTGTTGGGAGCGTCTTCTGAACATATTATTCGGATCCTTTCTGTCGGCTATCTCAAATTGGTTCTGGCAGCGATTGCGGTGGCTGTTCCCGTCACCTGGATATTAATGACCCAATGGCTGCAGGATTTTGCATATCGTATTGATATCAGTTGGTATATGTTCGGATTTGCGGGACTTCTGGCTATACTTATTGCCTTTGCCACGGTAAGTACGCAGGCGGTAAAAGCTGCCCTGAGTAATCCTTTAAAGGCCTTGCGGAATGACTAAAGATGCAGGTAAAGATTGCGATGTGCCACAGTATCAATAAAAACCGGTTAAGATGATTAGAAATTATTTAAAAATCGCCTGGCGTAACCTGCATAAAAGCAAGGGGTACAGTGCCATTAACATCGGAGGCCTGGCCATTGGGATGTCAGTTGCCCTGCTGATCGGCTTATGGATCTGGGATGAAGTGACCTTTAATCAATATCATCAAAATTATGATAAAGTGGCCAGGATCATGCAAAAGCAGACATCTAACGGCCAGGTTTATACCGGCACGGCTCTCCCTTTTCCATTAGACGAAGAGCTGAGAACCCATTACGGGGATAATTTTAAATACCTTGCCATGGCTTCCTGGCAGGGGGACTTTATTTTAAGTGCCGGAAATGATCACCAGTATAAGAACGGGATCTATATTGATAAAGACGGACCTGAGATCCTTTCCCTGAAGATGATAACAGGGACACGCAACGGCCTGGAGGATCCGCATGGTATTCTGCTGTCAGCCAGCGCTGCCAGAGCGTTCTTTGCCGGTAAAGACCCGATGGGTCAGCTCATGAAAATTGATAATTCCCTGGATGTAAAAGTGACCGGGGTCTTTGAAGACCTGCCCGCTAATACGGATTTCGGGGAACTGGAATTTATCGCTCCATGGGAACTGTATGTTACATCCTCTTCCTGGGTTCAGGGAGCCAGAACCCAATGGAGAAATAATTCCTTTCAGGGGTTTGCACAGATCAATGATCATACCGGTTTCGCAGAGGTTAATCAAAAAATTATCAGTTCAAAACAAAACAGGGTAGCGGATGAGGATAAGAAATTCAATGCTCAGATTTTCCTGCATCCGATGCAGGACTGGCACCTGCGTACAGGCTGGGAAAACGGCATCCAGACCGGAGGACAGATTGAATACGTAAAGATGTTCTCTGTGATCGGTTTGTTTGTGTTACTGCTCGCCTGTATCAATTTCATGAATCTGAGTACCGCCCGCTCTGAAAAAAGAGCTAAAGAGGTAGGTATAAGGAAAACCGTAGGCTCCGCCCGCTATCAACTGATCGGACAATTTCTGTGTGAATCCGTTCTTGTGGCTTTTATCGCCTTTCTTCTGGCCTTATTAATTACTCAACTGCTGCTGCCCTGGTTTAACGGAGTAGCGCATAAGCAGATGAATATTTTGTGGGAGAACCCGGTCTTCTGGTCAGTCTGTATCGCGTTTACATTGGTGACAGGCGTGCTGGCGGGCAGTTATCCCGCTTTGTTTCTTTCGTCTTTTCAGCCGGTAAAAGTGCTGAAAGGAACCTTCAGAGCAGGAAAAATGGCTGGTTTGCCCAGAAAAATGCTGGTAGTGGCACAGTTCACCGTTTCGGTAGCACTGATTATTGGTACCATCATCGTATATCAGCAGATCAGGTATATTAAAAACCGCCCGGTCGGGTACGACCGGAACGGCCTGGTAATGGTTGGTATGGTTTCCCGGGACTTTCATGGCAAGTATGAGATACTGAGATCAGAATTGAAACAGAAAGGTGCTATCACTGAAATGGCCGAATCATCCAGTCCGCTGACAGGTGTATGGAGTAATAACGGAGGGTTTTACTGGGAAGGCAAAGACCCCGATCTGGATACGGATTTTGCCACATTCTGGGTAACCCATGAATACGGAAAGACCGTAGACTTTCAGATTGCCGAAGGAAGAGATTTTTCCCGGAATTTTCCTACAGACTCCTCTTCTGTCTTAATAAACGAGGCCGCTGTACAATTTATGAATCTGAAAGATCCTGTAGGTAAAACCATACGGTGGGAGTACGGGACCGTGAGAGACTTTACGATTATCGGCGTGGTGAAAGATATGATTGCTTCATCTCCTTTCGAACCGGTTAAACAGGCAATATATGTTTTGGATTATGAGAAAGTAAACTGGATGAATTTCAGGTTAAACCCCGATAAGAGTGCCAAAGAGTCCCTGGCTATCATAGAAGAGGTTTTAAAAAAAGTAATTCCGTCGGCCCCTTTTGATTACAAATTTGCTGATGAAGAATACGCTGCGAAATTCGCGCAGGAAGAAAGGGTAGGTAAACTCTCTGCTTTTTTCTCTGTACTGGCTATTCTGATCAGCTGTCTGGGTTTATCCGGACTGGCCTCATTTGTGGCGGAACAACGGACCAAAGAAATAGGCATCCGCAAGATCGTGGGGGCATCGGTATTCAGTTTGTGGCAATTATTGTCGAAGGACTTTGTGCTGCTCGTGCTGATCGCCTCTTGTATTTCTGTTCCATTGGCTTATTACTATCTGCACAGATGGCTGCAGGGATATGATTACCGGATCAGTATGGAATGGTGGGTGTTTGTGCTATCCGTGGCCGGGGCTTTGCTGGTTACCATGCTTACTGTGAGTTTTCAGGCGATAAAAGCCGCTATAGGCAATCCCATAAGATCGCTCCGTGCAGAGTAGAGAATGAAGAGGTAAAAATGAAGTATGTATATACAAGGAATGCCATAAAACATAACATCACATGATAAGGAACTATTTCAAAACCGCCTGGCGGAATCTGATCCATAACAGGTTTTACAGTATCATCAATATCTGCGGGCTGGCGTTTGGAATGGCCGCGGCTATCCTGTTGTTGCTGTGGGTACAGCATGAAAGAAGCTATGACCGCTTTCATGCCGGTTACCGGAATATTCACCGGGTAGGTGTGCATTTTGAAACAAACGGGAGCGAAATGTCCTGGGACGGAGCCCCGGGTGCAATGCGTGTACTGGCACAATCCATTCCTCAGGTAGAAAAAGTTGTCCGGATTGGTGATAATGAAGATCAGGTTTTGTCCAATGCCGACCGCAGCAAAGTAATGGACGGCTTTTATACCGCATTTGCAGACAGTACTTTCTTTAATGTTTTCGATTTTAAGCTTTTACAGGGGGATAACCCTTTTCCCGATACCTATAGCGTGGTGATCACACAATCTACCGCCCGGAAGTTCTTTGGAAGGGATGATGTGATGGGGGAGATACTACGCTACAGAAACAATAATTTTACAATATCCGGTATTCTGAGGGATTTTCCGGATAATTCATCCCTTGCGTTTGATGCACTTTTCCCGATGAGCTTTTACGGAAAGGAGTTCACAGAGAACGGCGGGAACGGCGAATGGAAAACCATTGATGAAGACATGGGGAATTTCGCTTTTAAAACGTTTGTCAGATTAGAGGAAAGTGCTGACCCGGTTACGGTTGGCAGGGACTTCTCAGCATTGTATTCAAAAGCCCGGAACGGAGAAACCAAGCCTCGTTTTGAATTACAGGCGCTGAAAGACCTGCACCTTGTCGGCATAGACGGTAACGATGCCCCTGCCCGGATGGTGAGTATTTTCTTTGTGATAGCCGTATTGATACTGGTAATTGCTGCTATCAACTATATCAATCTTGCTACCGCCCGGGCATTGGTGAGGATGCGGGAAGTCAGTATCCGCAAGATTGTGGGAGCAGGCAAAATACAGTTGTTTTTTCAGTTTATATCAGAAACTGCGCTCTTGTTTTTTCTGGCATTGCTGGTAGCGCTCGGATTAATCGTTTCATTATTGCCGGTCTATAATTTTGTTTCTGGCAAAGAGCTTAACTTTTCTCCGGCTGATCCGCAGATCCTGCTGATCATCTGCTGTACAGCTGTCGGCACACTTCTGGCAGCGGCGGTCTATCCGGCGCTTTTTCTTTCAGGGTTCCGGCCGCTTGAGGCAATGAAAGGGAAGATGGCCTCAGGAACAAATCGTGCATGGTTTCGGAAAGCGCTGGTAGTGCTTCAGTTTACCATCTCGATAACGCTTATTGTAGCGACGCTCGTGATGACCAGACAGATGGATTACATCAGAAAAAAGGATCTGGGGTACGATAAAGACCATGTGTTCCGTGTGCCGCTGCCAGGTAACGTGGCCGACCATATGGATGCCGTCAGGAGCGAGCTGTCCGGCGTGAAGGAAATTCTCAACGTCTCTCTTTCTGATATCTATGATATTGCTGATCATACCAACATGGCCGGCGGTCTGGACTGGCCCGGAAAACCGGCCAACAGCCAGATCATGATCGGATATGCAGTGGTGGACCAGAACTTTATACCAACGATGGAAATGCAACTGCTCGAAGGCCGCAACTTTTCCGGTACTCCGGCCGACAGTAATCTGTATGTTTTGAACGAAGCAGCGGTCAGAGAAATGGGACTGAAACCTCCTTATTCCGGCCAGGTGATCAGCTTGCAGGACCAAAAGGGAACGATTATCGGGGTGGTCAGGGATTTTAATTTCCGGCCGTTGAAGGAGAAAATAGCACCTTTGCTGTTTTTTCGCCGGGGACGCGGGAATATTCTGTATGTCAGGACAGCACCCGGAGATATGCCACAGGCGCTTGCGGCAGTCGAACAGCAGTATAAAAAGTATGCCGGGGATGTGCCCTTCAGCTATAGCTTTATTGATGAGCAACTGGAAGCAAAGTATGTAGCCGACCAGCGTTCAGGATTACTGTTCAATATCTTTGCGGCGATAGCAGTTTTTATTTCATGTCTGGGCCTTTTAGGTCTTTCTACTTATACTGTTCAGCAGAGGGTAAAAGAAATCGGAATTCGCAAAGTACTGGGCGCGGGTACGGGCAGCATTGTACAGCTTCTGTCAAAGAGTTCCATTATACTGGTCATAGCTTCGTTTGTTATTGCTTCGCCCGTCGCATACTGGGGTATCAGTAAATGGCTTGAAAATTTTGCCTACCGCATCGACATTGAATGGTGGATGTTTGCCGTGGCAGGATTGGCGGCCGTTGGGATTTCTTTACTGACGGTAAGTTTTCAGACGATCAAAGCGGCGGTTGCCAATCCGGTGAAGAGTCTGAGGAGTGAGTAATGGGGACAGAATAATGGATAGGTGATTTCTCCAGCCCGCTGGTATTATGTGAAATACACAAGGGAATGAGATTAACAAAAAGTGTTCCAAATAATCATGATTACGAGTGCGATTGCTCCAGCAGCTCTGCAATAAAGTCATTACTCTGCCGGGGGCCGGGGCTGGCGGGAAGGAACGGATCTTTAAATAGCGAAAACGATGCTTGAACATACCTTCAAAACGGCAATAAGATACCTTTGGAGAAATAAGGTTTTCAGTGCAATTAACCTTTTAGGGCTTGTTGTGGGACTGGTTGCCTCCTTCGGTATTACCAGTTATCTGTATCACGAAAGTACCTATGACACCCAACATCCTTCCGGAAGCCAAACCTATCGGCTACTTTCAAGGCATGGCTTTGTAAAAGGAGACCAACCGCTGTCTGCCAATAATTTTTTTCCTATCGTCAGCTTTATTCAGGAAAGGGTCCCGGAAGTGGAAGTGATTACGCGCATCAGGAAACTCCCTTTGGCCACAGTTAACATAAAGGAAGAGACCTTCGTCGAAAAAAGGTTTGCCTGGGCTGATGCCTCTCTGTTGAAGTTGTTTGATATTCCATTAATGGAAGGGAATGCCGATCAAGCGTTGGTAAATCCCAATTCGGTCATCATTTCTGAAAAGGACTCAAAAAAGTTTTTTGGAACGGAAAACCCGCTGGGAGCAGTCATTAAGGTTGATGGCCACTTTTTGACGGTGACGGGAGTCTTTCGGGATATGCCTACCAATACCCATCTAAAGGCAGGATTGATCGGATCGCTCAATACCTTTAAAGACCTGGATAATCCCTGGAGTCATTCGGGTTTTATCTACGCCAGACTGAACGCCCATGCCGATACGGCTAATGTATCGGCCAAAATAAATGCCGCCCTGGCCGGAAATGTGTGGTGGCTGGCAGATGCTGACATCCAACCTGTTCAGCTACAGAAAATACAAGATATACACCTCCACTCAACCGGAATCGATGCAACACCCGATGCCGTCAATATCAAATACCTGTATATTTTCGGTATTATTGGCCTGATTCTCGTTTTCTCCACGTCCTTTAATTACATCAGCCTTTCCATAGCCGAATTTACCGTACGTTCAAAGGATTTTGGGGTCAGGAAAATTTTGGGGTCGGGTAAGCGAACGATTGCTATGCAGCTTCTAATGGAATGTTTACTGTTATGCGGACTTGCCGCATTATTGGCCATTGTAATAACTGCACTCCTGCTTCCGTGGGTCAGTAATCTGCTGGACAGCGCGATTGACAGCGCTTTTTTGCTGAGTATGAATAATGTCGCTTTACTTCTGATTATAGTCGCATTTTTACTGGTTTTATCAGCAGGTTATCCTGCCTTGCTTATTCTTCAGTCCCGCCCTATTTCTTCCTTAATTAAAAACACGTCTGCTATATGGAAACCGTTTTTTATCCGAAAGCCCTTGATGATCATACAGTTTTCGATTGCCACAACCTTGATTATTTCACTAATCATTGTGCAACGGCAGTTGGATTTCCTGAGTTCGGAACGGTTGGGTTTTGAAAAGGAACAGATACTGATCCTAAAGACGCCCGATTTCAGTAAAATAGACGCCCCATTGATGAAAACGAAACTGCAGCAATTATCGGGTATCAGCAGTGCTACCGTGGCAGTGGGAACACCTTTTGAAGCGGGGCTTTCAGGAATAAAAGAACGTAATGGGAAATCTTACACCGAGAGTTTCTTCTGGGTGGACACTGATTATATAAAAACCCTGGGTATGACTATCGTGGAGGGAAGGGATTTATCACCATCAGATTCCAACAAAATTATTGTCAATGAAACAATGGTGCAGATAATGGGTTGGGAGCAAGCGATAGGGCAAATAATAAATCTTTTTCAGAAACCAATGGAGGTACAAGGCGTTGTGCGTGATTTTCAACTTAACAATACTCAAACACCCATACACCCGGTAGTCATTGGTCTTGGCAAGAAATACACGAACAATATACTTCTCCGTATGGAGACAAAAAATCTGGCACAAAATTTAGCAAAGGTGGCCGGTGTATGGCAGGAAACGGAACCCAACCATCCGATGGAATATACCTTTCTTGATGAGCGGTTCAATCAATTGTATCAGTCAGAAATTCAATTTAAGCGATTGAGCAGGGTTTTCTCTGGTATTGCCTTGTTCATCGCCTGTTTAGGACTTTACGGCGCTATTGTACATACTGTTCGGCAGCGTACAAAGGAAATAGGCATCCGGAAAGTGCTTGGGGCATCGGTTACGGGTATTGTGCAATTGCTGTCAAAAGATTTTGTAAAGCTGGTATTGACGGCCATTCTCATCGCCTCACCCATTGCCTGGTGGGCCATGAACAAATGGCTTGAAAATTTTGCCTACCGCATCGACATTGAATGGTGGATGTTTGCCGTGGCAGGATTGGCGGCCGTTGGGATTTCTTTACTGACGGTAAGTTTTCAGACCATCAAAGCGGCAGTTGCTAATCCGGTGGAGAGTTTGAGGAGTGAGTAACCAATGATCGGGAACGGAGTAGCAACATGAAAACCAGAGAATGAAAAATATCGCTTTTGGGAGGTAAGGAATAAAGACAACATCATGATAAAGAACTATATCAAAATCGCTTGGCGGAATGTAAGCAGGCATAGGCTTTATTCATTTATCCATATTGCGGGGCTTGCAGTGGGCGTTGCGGCCTGTCTGCTCATCTTCCTGTTTGTGCGTTATGAATTGACGTATGATCAGCATAATGAACACTATGAACGGATAGCCAGGATAACCAGTACACTGAACGCCCCGGAACTGGATTTGTCTTTTGCAACCTCTCCTTACCCGCTCGCAGACGCACTGCTGCGTGAGTACCCCGAAGTAGAGGCTGTTGCACGTCTTGAATCATCGTCGGCTGCGATAACCTTTGAAAACGAGCTGATCAGTGAGCCGGGTTTTTACGAGGCCGACCAGAGTGTCTTTACCGTGTTTTCATTTTCGGTAATTGCCGGAGACGAAAAGGGTGCCCTGACGATGCCTAATAGTACCGTGTTGACAGAAAGTGTCGCCAACAGGTATTTCGCTACTCCTGAGGATGCAGTAGGAAAAACCCTCATCTGCAATCATCAGCCTGTGCGGGTTACTGCAGTGATCGCTGATTGTCCGCCTAATTCGGATATACGGATCGAAGGATTGCTCTCTGTAAACTTCTCAGAAATCACTTCCTGGATGGAAGACGATTTTCCTGTGTATACGTTTGTGTTGTTCAGGGCGACGACGAGCCTGGCTGAATTTACTGAAAAAGCACAACGCTTGGCCGATCAATACATGCAGCCCGAGCTGGATGGAATGGGCGCCAGTGATTACAGGGCCGGTTTTCAGGTGGAAACCCTCGGAGATGTACATTTTAGCCAGGGTAAGCTCCTGGATACCCCCAAAGGCAACAGGCAGTTTAATTATGTTTTTTCGCTATTGGCCTTTGTTATTCTGGTGATTGCGCTCCTGAACTATATTAACCTGGCTACTGCCAAATCTGCAGAACGGGGAAAGGAAGTAGGTGTTCGCAAGGTAACCGGAGCCCGTCCGCTCCAGCTTGTCGGTCAGTTTGTCGTTGAGTCTTTTTTGCTGATCGGTTTGGCTTGGGTGGCGGCTATCGGGCTGGTCCTGTTGTCCATTCCCTATTTTAACCATTTGCTGGATACCAGGCTTTCCTTTATCTGGCAGGATCATGCCTTGTTTCTGACCGTTACTTTTACAATAACTACCCTTGTTACTTCCCTTTATCCGGCATTTGTACTGGCCGGCTACAATCCCGTTGACGTATTGAAAGGCAACCGGAAAATCGTTCTGAAGGGTGTCTCATTGCGTAAAGGGATCATTGTTGCTCAGTTTACTGTTGCGATTATACTAATAACCGGCACCTTGGTGGTATACCGGCAGGTGCAATACATTGTGAATACCGACCAGGGGTTTCATGTAAGCCAGGTGGTCAGCGTGCGTCTTCCGACGGATGATACAGACAGGAGTACGGTGAACGGTTTTTATGAAGCTCTGCATCAGATTCCCGAAGTACAGTCGGTGACATTAGGAAATGGTGTGCAGGGAGGGGACGTAGCTTTGGGTACAACCTTCGGCATAAGTAACGGACAGAAACGAGAACTGTTTTGTAACTACTTCTTTATTGACCCGGATTTTGTACCGTTTTTCCGGATTCAATTACTGGCCGGCAGAAACCTGTCTGACAACCTCCTTACAGATAAGCAGGAAGCATTCCTGGTGAATGAGGCATTTGTACATACGATGGGGTGGACAGAGCCGATAGGGCAGTCTCTGGAAGGATTTGAACGCAAGGGGAAAGTGGTGGGCGTTGTCAAAAACTTCTATTATAAGTCCATGCACAATTTAGTGGAGCCGCTGGTCATGATCCATCGTACGGATGCTCCCTGGTTTATCTCCTTAAAAATACAACCATCAGACCTTCCGAAGGTAAAAGCCCTGTGGCAGCGTCTGTTTCCGGATAAGGTCTTTGACTATACGTTTTTAGATGAGGCCTATGCCGCTCAATACAGAAAAGATACGGTAACAATGTACCTGTTTGGCTGTTTTACTCTATTAGCCATCTTCATCTCCTGCCTTGGTTTATACGGCCTGGTGGCGCTGATGACAGCCAGACGCACAAAGGAAATTGGTATACGTAAGGTGCTGGGTGCTTCGGTAACCGCTATTGTGACGATGCTCTCCAAAGACTTTGTAAGACTGATATTCGTTGCCATTGTCATTGCCTCACCTCTCTCCTGGTGGGCTATGAACGAGTGGCTGCAGAATTTCGCCTATCGTATCGGGATAGAATGGTGGATGTCCGTAGTTGCAGGATCGGGAGCGGTGGTGGTCGCGCTGCTGACGGTAAGCTGGCAGGCCATACGGGCCGCAATGGCTAATCCGGTGGATAGTCTGAGAAATGAATAATCAATAATACGGAGAAATAAAAAACAGGAAATAAAGATTAAAAATATCCCTCTTTTGAGGAGTAAAGACAACATCATGATTAAAAATTATTTCAAAATAGCCTGGCGGAATCTGATGCGGCACAAATCGTTTTCTTTGCTGAATATCAGCGGGCTTGCCATTGGTTTGGCGTCAAGTATGCTGATATTATCCTGGGTGCAGCATGAGCGGGGCTATGATAAATTTCACAGCCATGAAGACCGGATTTTTCGCATTACGGCAGGGTTCAATGATGACTTCAAATCAGCGGTGGTTCCTTCTCCTTTAGGCCCCGAGCTTAAAGAGAAAATGGCTGAAGTGAATGATTTTGTGCGTGTGAGTATTCCGGTAACCTCCTTTTTTGAGTATAACAATAACCGGTATGAAGAAAAAGCCGGGTTTTATGCCGACAGTACCTTTTTAAATGTATTCACCTTTCCGCTCATCGCCGGTGATAAAGCTACAGCCCTCCACCAGCCGGATGGTATTTTGATGACAGAGCGCATGGCTAAAAAATATTTCAATGACCAGAATGCTATCGGGAAAGTTCTGAAACTGAACAATGTACAGCAGGTAAAGGTAACCGGTGTATTAGCTGATATCCCCGTAAACTCTCATCTGCAATTTGATTATATACTGCCTTTTACATCGCTTCATAAAGACCAGCCGCTGTATCCGAACGAAGATTGGCGAAATTTTATCTATTACAGCTATCTCCGGTTTAATCCGGGATCTTCAGCAAGTCCTGTACAGAACAAAATGCTGGAGAACCGTATAACGGATATTTACCGGGGACATGTGGACGGTACTTTGCTGAAAACAAATTTTAAGCTACAGGCCCTGGGAGATATTCATCTGCATTCTCAGAACCTTCAGGTTGATCTGGCCGGGCATGGAAATTACCAATACGTTAATACTTTATTTTTAGTAGCTGTTTTTATACTGATAGTGGCCTGTATCAACTTTATGAATCTGGCCACAGCCCGGTCGGCAAGGCGGGCCAAAGAAGTGGGTCTGCGGAAAGTTATCGGGGCAAACCGCAAACAACTGATCGTGCAGTTCCTGGGTGAGGCATTGCTGATTTCCTATCTTTCATTAATGCTTGCCGTAGCGCTCGCCGGGTTATTCATGCCACTGTTCACGCATTTGTCAGGAGTATCCCTCACAAGGAATTTCTTTAATCCTGGCTTCATGGTGCTGGTTTCAGGTATAGCTACATTGGCCGGAATTACAGCCGGGTTATATCCTGCTTTGTATCTTTCGGGCTTTAAGCCAATTAAAGTACTGAAAGGTGTTTTTGAAGGCAGCCATGGCGGAAACCTTATTTTCAGGAATGTCCTGGTTGTGGTTCAGTTTGTAATTTCCATTTCACTGCTGGTAGGTACGATTGTTGCGCATCAGCAGTTAAATTATCTGAAAAACAGAAACCCGGGCTTTGATAAATCAGGGTTGGTGTATGTCCCGATGACCGGTGATATATGGAGTCAGCAGCAGGCTTACAGAAACGCGCTTCGGGAAAATCCCTTCACTTCCAACTTCACGATTATTGATGAAGTTCCTTCTAATCTCAGAAGCGGCACGATTGATTATTACTATGAAGGTAAAGATCCCAATTCTTCCCTTATCGTCCCTACAATGGATGTAGGAGAAGGTTTTTTTGATGTTTTTGATATGCAACTGATCGCTGGCCGTTCTTTTTCAAACCAATTCGGAAGCGACTCAGGCAATTACGTAGTCAACGAAACGCTGGTTAAGATTATGGGACTTACACCTGAAGAGGCGATAGACAAACCTTTTTCACTCTGGAGTAAAAAGGGTAATATCATCGGGGTGGTTAAGGACTTTAATTTCAAACCCGCCAGCCAGATCATCGAACCGCTTATTCTGCAATATAATGATTGGGGAGGTATGATTGTCGTTAAGGCACAGGAACAACAATTGGAACCCACCATAAAAGCGCTGGAAAAAATAAATGCCAGCCTTAATCCTCATTTTGCGTTTTCGTATGGCTTCGTAGACCAGGATCTGGAAAAACTGTATCGCAGCGAGCAACGGTTGAGCAATCTTTTCAATTTTTTTGCCGCATTGGCCATTTTCGTTTCCTGCCTCGGCCTTTATGGCTTATCGGCTTATATAGCAGAGCGCAGATCAAAGGAAATAGGAATAAGAAAAATACTGGGTTCATCCCCGATGAACATCTTTTATCTGCTGTCAAAAAGTTTCCTGGGGCTGGTCATTATCGCGATATGTATTGCGCTTCCTGTCTCATGGTATGCCAGCAGTATATGGATTGAGGGGTTTGCCTACAGAATTGATATAAGCTGGGGTATTCTTGTCCTGGCATCATGTATAGCGGTCGGCACGGCCATGTTCACCACGAGTTACCAGGCATGGAAGTCGGCCTGCATCAACCCTGTGAAGTCGCTGAGGGCGGAGTAAAAAGGATAACCGGAGGATTAAGTGTTTCAAAAGATTGTCCA
>JBEBXQ010000055.1:0-28046 GCA_040391535.1 Telluribacter sp.
TGCTCTGATCTGAGGAGTGATTTTTATCCTGACTGAATTTTCTTTTTATTCAATCTGATCGGTATATGGAACTGAAAGCGGTAATTTTTGACATGGACGGGACTTTGGTCGATAATGTTCAATTTCATAAGCTGGCATGGCTTACGTTTCTTGGGAAGCATGGTATTGATATGGACGCTGAAGCTTTTCATGCGCAGAACCACGGTACAATTGATGAAATGATCACGCGCTTTTTCGGTCAGGATATTTCTGATACAAAACGGAGGGCACTGGGGATTGAAAAAGAAAGCACGTATCGGGAGCTATATAAAGATCACATCCGGGAAACAAAAGGATTAACAGGCTTGCTGGAAATTCTGCAAAACAGAGGTGTAAAGATCGGGTTAGCTACTATGGGTGATAAAACCAATATTGATTTTACGATTGATGCGCTCGGTATCAGGCCGTATTTCAATGTGATCGCAGGTGGTGATGAAATTGAAAGAGGGAAGCCTGATCCTGAGATTTTCAATACGGTTGTCAGCAGGTTAGGCGTTCAGCCTGAGGAATGCGTTGTATTTGAGGACTCTTTCGGAGGGATTACCGCTGCATTACAGGCCGGGATCAAAGTAATAGGCATTACCACTACTGAACAACCGGAAGACCTGCTCCGTCACGGATGCTATAAAACAATTGATGATTTTACCGGGCTTGATCTGGATGGGTACCTGCCTGAGTAGAATGTGTTTTGTCAGAAAATGATGTCGCATTTCTGATGGTTAATATGGCTCCGGTGATGCATCAAAAAAGCCATTAAGTCGTATTCCTCAATGGATAGGGGCGTACGGTTTGTGTGGCTGCACAGGTGGGTAAGTTGCAATGGCTTAGACTCACTTCACCCAATCTATTACTTTTTTAATGACACTGTTTTTGTCAGAAACACTGCCGGTTATTTTGCCTTCCGCATCAACCGGATTGATCATTAAGATATTTTTGACTGAGAGTGCATGTACCAGATCCGGTAAATCATAGTGGGCCAGTGCCCCCGGCACAGCCGACGGGATAAACCGGGTGTGATAATTCTCTTTCCCGGCGATTGACTGATACGATACCAGTGGATTCAGTAGTGCAATCTGTGTAAAATGCTGAGGGTTCGCTACGGCCGCATGCAGCAGGTCTGCTCCGAAAGTTCCTGTAGCAATGGCCTGAAGCCCGCTTTCTGCTCCTGTTTGTTGTTTTATAAAGCCGGAAACTAATTCCATTTCTTCCATCCGGATTCCCACCAGGCTTTTATTGATCAGAATACCCGCGAACCAGAGATTCAGTGAAGTCCCGTCAATTTCAGCGTCACCACCTTTCATATAACCATCGCTCAGCTCTCCGGCTCCGCTCAGATCAGCAAGAATGACCTCATGCCCTTTCTTTACCAGCAGATCAGCCAGTGCATCAGGTTCGGCAGCTGCTGATTTACCGTTTTCATTATAAATCAAAACCGGCTTTCCGGTGATTTTCTCAGGCTTTAGCCATAAAACAGGCAGATAGTATTTCCCTGGTCCGGCGACCAGGTACTTTTCAATGGCATAACCGGCGCGGTGTATCCTTCCGGAAAAAACAAAAGCCTCCTTCTGTCGGGGTGGAGTCTGATAACCTGTCACCTTTTTAACTACCGGCGCAAGCGTGGTAAGGGTAAGTGACTGATTTTTACGTTGAGCGATAACATTTTCGGAAAATTGGCGGCTGACAGAAAACAGATTCTCACCTTTAATGGAGTTATACACATTCCCGGTAGAGGTTACGTATAGTTCCTGGTCAGTGAATTTCCGGGTATCTTCATCTTTTGAAGAACCAGGATTATTCAGATATTTCTGAAAAAATGCATAGGATGCTTCCCGGTTTTTTAATGTGGAAGCATGGCCTGCATCATCCTCAACCATCATCAGATGGTCCTTTTTGCCGTATGCGCTATAGGCATTCATACTCTCCTTAAACAAATCTCTCGCTCCCTGAATACTGAATATATCGCGGGTGGTGGTGACCATTAATAATGGCTTTGGAGCACGTACCTGAACAAAATCGCCCTGATCGAGGCCTTGGGCCAGGACATGATAGAGGTTTTGCTCAGCATCCTGCGGTCCGTTTGATTTAAGCAGCTTATCAAAGGTGGTCAGGTAGTTTTCCGGAGCAGCGGCCAGAATCCTTTCATCAAATGCAGCAATATAGGCACTTTGTGTACCGCCACCGGAGCGGCCGGTAATGCCGATGCGCACCGGATCAATATCATCTCTTGTCAGAAGGTAATCAACAGCACGGATGCCATCCCAGATAAAATAACGTGCAGGCGAAATGCCTGCCAGGAATGTCTGACTGCCGGGATAAGAATGTTCGTGTGTGGGGCCGAAACGATTGGTGCCATCTGCTTTGAAATATTGAATCCGCTCGCCCTGTCCAACGGGATCAAACGCAAGTACCGCAAATCCTTTCTTTACATAGTTCAGTATTATATGCTGGTAAGTCTCGCTTCTGTAACCATTTTCACTGTGGCCGCTACAGAAAATAATAGCCGGCAAGCTGCCGGTACTGTTTTCAGGCTTAAATAAGGCTGCCGTAACATAATAGCCCGGAAGTGATTCAAAATACAGGTTTTCGGCAACCACACCGTCTCTCTTTACGGTACCTGTTATTACAGGATTCAGAGGTGTTTTAGGGGGGAATGCCCCGACGGTTTCCTGGAGCTTTTTTCTGACAGTCGCTTGTCTGGTTTTCCAGTCGGCCAGCGTTTTAAGTTTGCTTACAGCGGATTGTCGTTCCTCCAGCTGCGAAAATGCGGTTTGTGATAAATGATGATAAAGAGCCGCAGGTTGTCCGTTATAATAATTCCAGTAATTCAGTACAGATAGATCCTCTTTCTGAGCGTATCCATGTGAGCAGCTTATAGCTACGGAAAGTACGAATGCCGGTAGTATTCTGAATTGCATGGGGAATTAAATAGATTAAAGTCAAAAGCGATTATCGTCAAAAGTGACCCGAAGGATAGTTTCTACCCTTTGGGACGGATAAATTCACCGACAAAACTTTTACCTTTGAGACACCGGAGGTTTCCGGAATATTTTGAAAGATAGGGATATGAAACGACGCAATTTTATAAAAGCAACAATGATGGGGCCTGTTCTGATGTCAGCGGTTGAGGCATGGGCACAAACAGAGCAATTGTCAGGTAATGAAAAGAAATTTGTAGTCAATGCAGGAATCGGTGGAAATAATACAGTCGATCTGCTGGCGAGAATAGACAAAGATTGTTTGTCCCATATACCTGATTTAACTATTATGACGGTAGGGACCAATGATATGAACAGCCGGAAATTTATTCCGATGGATAAGTTTCAGCAGAATATGGAAGAAATCATTCTGCAGCTCACCCGGGCAGGCAGCCAGGTGATCCTTACCACTCTGTTACCAGCCTATGAACCATATCTGATGACCCGGCATCCGGCGTCTTTTTATGAACCGGAAGGCCATGCCGGCAGACTGAAACAAATGAATGAACTGATCAGGAAAATCGCTATGGAACAGGATGTTCCTGTTCTGGATTTTTATACCATTTTTGCAACACTTGGAAACATAGGTGAAAGTGCAGAAAGTCTGATGAAGAATGAGTTGAACAGCGGAGTAAAAGACGGGCTGCATCCCACACCTGATGGGTACAGACTGATGGCGGTAGCGGCTTATGAATTTATTGTTCAAAACGGATTCCCGCATGACCGCATAGTATGTTTTGGCGACAGTATTACAGCAGGAGATGGCGGTGTGGAAGGGAAAAGTTATCCGGCTTTTCTGAAGCGCTTGTTTCAGTATTAAACGGAATTAAAATAACGTGAGTTCAGGATAAGCTTACCATCTGAAAATATCACCCTTCCAGGGTTTTATGAGCGTAGTTTTCTTCCTGTTTCTATAATCATTCCACCACTTCGTGATTATTGTAAATCCGAAGGACTAACAGGATGACAGACAGTATACCCGTTAATTAAACCGGGAAATGGCGGTATGATCCTAAACCCGAACTGACATTAAAATAGAACACATATCACTTATGGATAGACAACAGATGTGACTTTCAGGATAATTGTAAATAAATTTTAGAAATACCGTTACTTGTAGTTAATTAATACGTCTAAATAAGTTTTAGGTAAATCGATGAACGTATAGCGAATGTCGTTTACATGCGAAATTTTTTGTAGAGTATAATCAGGCGAAAAGACAGGATTGAAAAATGTAATATGATGAATAAATTCTCCAAAAACAGGCCTGTCGGGTAGAATATAAACGATTGTCCCCCTAATTGTGTATTATAATCATACTCCACTATAGATTATTTTACTCAACTTTATGAAAGTTAATACTTAGAAAAAATTAGAGGGAATATGATGGTCAGGTATTAATCTTTTAACAGATGTCGTTTTTATTAAGAACACTGCTCAGGGCGGTAAAAACTGTACTTCATTTAAAATCGTATTGCTAATTTATTCACATCAAAATAATAACAAACTATTAAATAATTGTATGAAGAGTATTCTTGTTTTTGATAATTATCCGGTGTCCCGGATGGGAGTTTCCATGTTTATTAAAGATGCTGTGGCTGGTGGGCAGATCTATTCTGAAGATGTAGAGGAACAGGCTTTAAAGGCAATTCAACAGTTGAATATATCATTTGCTATGGTCAACAGTGAGGGGAGTGAAAATTTCTTTGAAATGCTTGAAAGCCATCATATTTCTTTGCCATGCGTGGTTTATTACAGTGATTTTAAATCAGGCCTTGAAATGAAAAAGAAATTCAGTAATGTATCCGGTTTGATTTCCCTCAAGTCAGATATAAACGAATTCACGGACTGTGTCGCTGCTGTGCAGAGGGGGGGCTCGTTTTATTGTAGCGTAACATTAGAGGCACTTCTGAGTTATATGAACCTTGATGAATTTGCTTTTGGTTTTAACTCGCCCCGGCAATATCGTGCAGAAAATAAAACCGTGTTGTCATATCGTGAAAATCAGATTAAAGATTTACTGACAGAAGGTAGGAGTACAAAAGAAATCGGTGAAATCCTGAAACTTAAAGTAAGTACTGTGAGTACGAACAAAGCGAAAATATTTAAAAAACTGGGAGTAGCTAATCTTGTTCAATTAATCAAAGTATGTGAAGAGAATGAATAGAAATAATTCATTATAAGCTACACGTTTTTTGTCTGGAGAATCTTCATTGTATTGTGATGGGACGCGGTTTTAGCGAGAGCTTAAAAATCGCATCCTGTTACTATACAATACTATCTGATTGAATATCCGCTTACCGGCAATACGGATCATGGATTATTGAAGTATCTGCAAAATTTCAAAATCTTCTATTGGCAGCATAATGCTTCACTGAAGAACATATTAATGAAATAGTAAAATTAATTTTAAAAAAAATGTGACTAATTTCTACATTTTTAGTCTAAGTCTCAGGTCGGAAACCTGAACTGGAGTAATGCAATGAACACATTCTTAATCGGTTACTGGTGGTACAGAAATGGATTAGATAGTTTTAAGAAATCAGGTATGCCATATAAGTATTGTGTTGTTGTATTTTTTTTGCTGATATTATTTTTACATCCGGAGTTATATAGCAAAAGCGTTCCTGATAAATTTACCCGATTAAACGTTACGCATGGTTTAGCACATAATTCTGTGTCATCAATAGGGCAGGATAAGTATGGGTTTATGTGGTTCGGGACTTTTGACGGCTTGAGCAGATATGATTCCAGGAATTTCGTAAACTTCAGGCATAACCCTGCTGTAAAGGGCTCTGTTTCCTCCAGTAATATCAGAAATATCTTCAGAGACTCAAAGGATAATCTGTGGATCGGAACCAATCATGGATTGAATCTTTTCAATCCGGTTACTAATACATTCGATCATTTTTTTTACGATAAGCATACAAAAACAGCAAATTTTATCTGGTTTATAACAGAGGATTCTGATGGATTTATCTGGACAGCTACAAATTCGGGAGTAGTCAAATGGACCGACCAGAAGGAGAAGAAATTTGTGAGATACCTGCATTCCGAACCGGATGGGGAGTATTCAATCCGGAAGATAGTTGAGGATAAGGAAGGGAATTTATGGCTGGCAGGAAACCAGGGCCTGATCAGGATGGCAAGGGATGGGAAAATCCTGGCGAGGTATCTGAAACCGGAAACAGGGAGACAGGGGCTGCTGAATAATAATGTCAAAGCAATTGCTATTGACAGTAAGCGGAAAATCTGGATAGGGTATATTGACGGAAGTATCTCTGTATTTGATCCCGGGACGGAGCAATTCAGTCATTTGACCATTGCTGACGATCCCGACAGATCGTATGAAATATACCGTATTGTAAACGGGCCGGATGGCGCGATCTGGATATCTTCTCAGGACGGAATCAAAAGGTATGATACGCAAAGCCTGGAGGTGACGCATTTGGTTCACCGTCCATATGCACCGGAAGGCTTGGGAGACAATGTGGTCTTTGATATTTTTCATGACAGCATCGGCAATATGTGGGCAGGGACCTACAATACCGGTATAAATTATCAGGATAAGGAACTATACCGTTTTGGAAGCATTGGTATCAATGAAGGGCTGACAGGAAACATGGTAACCAATCTTGCGATAGATGAAAAGGATAACCTGTGGATGGTGGTTGAGGATTGGGCTTTGTTTTCTTTCCATCTGAAGACCCGGCAGCTCAGGGAGGAAACATTTTTCCGGAAAAAAAGTATAACAGCCTTGTATGCTGACAAGAGGGGAGATGTATGGGTAGCCACCAAAACCGGATTGTATAAAAAGGAAAGAAATAGCTGGAAGCTTATTTATAACCCTGGCAAGGATAATACTGACGGATATATCTGCGGGATCATTGTCGATTATAAAAACAGCGTGTGGATTACCACCCTCTCAACGCTGGAAGTGCTGGATCCGGATGCCGGTGCGTTCAGGGTGGTAAAGAAATGGGATAAGCCCTATAACTTTGTTATATTGAATGAAGATGTAAATAAACGTTTATGGCTGGTAAGGTGGCAGGAAATCTTTCAGATTCAGGAGAATGGCCAGCTGCAAAAGATTTCCTATGAATTGCCGGGTATCCTGGGTAATATAGAAGCTGTTACTTCGCTGAAGGAAGACCGGAAAGGGGATATATGGATAGGAGGATATAATATTGAATTTCAGAAGTTTAATGCTGAAAAAGGATATTTTGAAAAGGGCCTTCCTCATAAACTGCCCAGTACAGTAACATTTGAATTTGACAGCCTGGGCCGTATGTGGCTGGGGACTGTCAATTATCTGAGAATGCTGGACACCCGTGATTTTTCATTATTGCAATATGGGAGTCATGATGGCATTGAAGCTAATGAATTTGCTCTCATGGGATCTGAACAGGACGCGGAAGGAAATCTGTATTTTGCAACTAATCAGGGGGTACTGTTTTTTAATCCTGCGACCATTACGAAAAATCCTTTTCCCCCGAAAACTTATTTTACAAAACTTGAAGTCAATAATAAAGCGATTGAAGCAGGTGATGAAAGCGGTATTTTAGCGCAAAACTTACTTTTTACTCCTGAAATAACATTGAATCATCAGGATAATTTTATACAGATAGGGTTCTCATCCCTGAGTTATGCACAATCTGCTAAAAATACCTATGCCTATAAATTTGATAAAATCAATGCCGACTGGAATTATACCAGCGAACCTGTTGTCAGTTTAAACAATCTTGCTCCGGGAAAATACACCCTGCTGGTAAGAGGCGCCAACAATGATCATGTATGGGAAGAAAATCCTGCCCGGCTTGAAATTGAAATTTTACCATCTATATGGCAGAGCTGGTGGGCCTATATGTTATATTGTATCCTGCTAGTGGTAATTATTATCGTGGTGAATCAGTTTTTCTGGAGACAGGCGGCTCTTCGGAATAAGCTCGCGCTTAACCAGACTAAAATGGACTTTTTTACAAATGTTTCTCATGAAATCAGAACACACCTGACGCTGATCACCAATCCTATTGATAAGCTGATGGAGTTGTCCGAGGATAATCTTGAGGTGATGAAATATCTGAAGCTGGCCAAAAAAAATTCAAAGCATCTTTTGTCGCTGGTGACTGAGCTGCTTGATTTTCGTAAACTGGAAGACGGGAAAATAGAATTACAGCTGAGATCTTTGAATCTGGTAGGTTTTATAAACAATATTCTGCCTGTCTTTGAGCATTTATATGAAGAGAAAAAACTGAAGGTTACGCTGAATGCTTCGGCTGAGGAAATAAGGATTCCGGGAGATCCGTATCAGCTGGAAAAGGTATTTTTTAATCTGCTGTCAAACGCGTATAAGTTCGGTAAAGAAAACGGCAATATACTTATTGACATTATTGATAAGGATCAGGAAGTGGAAGTGAGTGTTACGGATGACGGAATCGGTATTTCTCTGGAGCATCTTGAGCATCTGTTTGTCAATTTTTTTCAGGTCAACAATGCTGATGACAAAAATACGGGATATGGTATAGGACTTGCACTTTCCAGGAAAATTATTGAATTGCATAAGGGTACTATTAAGGCTGAAACTGTGGAAGGGGCCGGTAACCAAAGACTTACCAGTTTCGTCATAAAGTTACCCAAAGCTGATGCATATATGCCAGAACCGGTACCGGAAAAGGGATATGATGTCATCGCTAAAACGGATGTTTTTTCAGTTAATGAGGAGAACATTGTCTCAATGACAAAAGAGGAAAGTCTGGGACGCTTTACAATTCTGATTGCTGAAGATAATGATGAGCTACGGAGTTTTTTGTCTGAATGCCTCGATTCCTATGTGGTGATTGAGTGCCGGAATGGATCAGAGGCTCTGGATCAGTGCAGGGAAATGATGCCTGATCTGGTTATTTCGGACATTATGATGCCTGGATTAGATGGGTTGGAGCTGTGCAGAATAATAAAGTCGGATGCCCTTCTATGTCATATACCCGTAATTCTTTTAACAGCGAAGGCGACTGAAACGCATATTCTGGAAGGGTTGAATGCACATGCAGACCATTACATGGTCAAACCGTTTAATATTTCTGAGCTACAGTTACGGGTACACAATTTGCTTCGTATGATGGAACTGCAGCGTGAGAGGGTGCGAAAGTCGCAGTATCCGGATGATGTGCTGAATGCACCGATTAATACAGCTGATAAAGATCTGATGACCAGTATGATTAAAATCATTACGGGAAATCTGGGGAATCCTGATTTTGGTGTAGATCAGCTGGCACGTGAAACGGGCATGAGCCGTGTGATTCTATATAAAAAACTGAAGGCATTAACGGGCATGACAGTAAATGATTTTATCAAAAAAATCAGATTTTCAAAAGCTGCAGATCTTCTCCAGACCAATCTGTATACGGTGAGTGAAGTTTCGGATATGGTAGGATTCAGTGACCGGAGGTATTTCAGTAAAGAATTCAGAAAAGTATACGGGAAAACACCTGCAGATTATGCCCGGTTGTTTAAATGAGTACCGGTGGCATCCATAATCTCCCTTGTGTATATTTTTTAAGGCAGGAAGCCGTCTTATTTTGACGTGTCCCCCCAAAAGCTTTTTGTCTGACTTTTGGGGGACACGTCAGGATTATTTGGGTGCCCTTTTTCCTGTTCGGATAATCAGGCTTTAGGCCAGTGGGTTTCGATACCCTGCTGACGAACTACCTGCTGGAAACCTTCCAGTTTGCTGCGATCCTCACGGATAGCTTTTGGAATGGTTTTGTTTTTCAGTGAATGTGCTACTAAAATACCTACAGACTCACCAATGCTCCACTCTACTGGATGTAACCTGTAGCAGCCATTGCTCAGGTGGGTGGTGCCGATGTTCTTATTGGCAGGCAATAAGTTCTGCACCCGCTGAGGAATCAATGACCCCAAAGGAATCTGGAACGGCAAAGAACCGAAGTCGATGTAGTTGTCACCGGCAGAGCTCGGGTGAAGATCAATATGATAAGAGCCCACCCCTACGCTGTCATAAAAATCAGCAGCGGTTTTACCAGCCTCCGGGCCGGCTACGAGCTTGCGGTTGTCTGCACCTACATGTTCCTCCAGGACAGTGAAAAGTGCTTTTATACGGCGTGACTCACGGATGTAAGGATACTTGGCAAGGCCATCCTCTGTACCCATGACATCTCCCCTGAGGCGCAGCCCGGCCCAGCCAAGACCACCGTCGGGGCGGGGGGCCTCCGTCTGCAGCCAGTAAAGTAAGGACAGGCTTAGCTGTTTACCTGCATCAACATGTTTTTTGAAGACTTTTTCGCTTACATCAATGACATCTCCCAGGAAATAATCATTCTGTGGCCAGTTGACAATGGTGATATCGCCGGGGTAGGTACCGGGAAGGAAATTATTTCTGTTTACAATTTTCCGATAGTTCCACAGGTTCAGACTGTCGCCTGTCTTAATACCTTCCGGATGAAAGCCCAATGCTTTAGGTTTGAGTGTCCTCGGATCGGAATAGGATAAATCCAGAAGTTTTCCGGACCACGGTGTCTTCATTTTAGGCACCAGGTTTTTCCAGAAATCATAATCCTTAGGCTTATCAATAATATGGTTTTCGCCTTTTACGTAATCAATTGCAAAGCAGACCGTAAAAGCCTGATTATTATGCGGATTGGCCACATCGGCTGCGTGCAGTTCGTTGGTGTCTTTTTTGGCTTCAGCCCCTGCAACATATTCTGTGCCTGTGAGAGGAAGCAGTTCTCCGGTTTCGGTTGCATCTACAAAGTAGGGAGCATTCAGCACCAGGCTATTTCCGCTTCTCAGACTTACCGCCTTCACTGCTTTTACCTGATCGCCCGCAACATCAGCAGCTACTACTTTGTGCTCCAGTAACAATGTAAGTTGTTTGTTGCTCAGGTAGGGAGCCAGCATATCCATTAAAACGGCAACCGTAACGCGGGGTTCGTGGCAAAGTTTTGATACACTGCCATCGCCCGGATTCAGGAACTGACGTGCACGTGCATCAGCAGTCAGCGGGTAATTTTTCTTGTAATATTCACGAACCGCATTACGGAAATCACGGTACATCTGAGTCGCACCATGCGTTTCGATTGCCCAGTGCTCATCAGGTGGAACACCCTGCTGGGAGATCTGACCGCCAATCCAGTCGGTTTCCTCCGTCATAATCACTTTCAGGCCGTTGCGTAATGAAGCTAATGCAGCAGCAAAGCCACCCAATCCACCACCTGCGACAACTACATCAGCGGCCATTTCACGGGTGTTTTTACGTGAAAAAGGTTTTGCAGAAGCCGCTGTAGCAATAGTGGGAAACAACGAAGCGGCTGCTACCGCTCCACTTCCGACGCTCAGGGATTCAATGAAATTTCTACGATTCATAAGTTATTTAGCTATTGGTTCCCGGTTATCAGTATCAGCTACTGTTAACCGGGAACCCGTTTATTGAATTACAATATAAGGTTGTCAGTAATCAGTATCTGCAAGGATAGCTGAAAACTGACACCTTAAGATCAAATTAGTTCCATCCGGGATTTTGCGACAGTCCCGGAACCAGGTCACGTTCTGCCTGGGGAACTGGTAACAAATTCAGGCGATCGAACCAATAGCGTTGCTCACGCAGCATCCGGTCATTTTCGCTGCTGCTGTAATCAGGGATGTTATTCAGATCGTGAACTGCATCGGTGGTGAATGAAGGCATCGCAGCAACTTTGGATTTGGTTAATGAGATCCCTGTTACTTTTTTAGGCATCACAACAGAGGCAATTCCCCAGCGACGTACATCGAACCAGCGGAACCCTTCCATAGCCAGTTCAGCGTTACGCTCGCGACGGATCAGCTGACGCATTTTGTTCTGGTTACCCGTAATTGCCGGATCTACGTCAGGAAGCCCTGCACGTTTGCGCAATAAATTCATAGCACCGATTACGGAATCATCAACCTGTCCCAGCTCAATTTTAGCTTCCGCATAGGTCAGCAGAATTTCGGCATAGCGCATCAGGATGAAAGATACGCGCGACTGAAATGCATTTTCTGCTGTCATGGTATACTTGGTATGTAAAAGGCCTACACCTGACTTGGAAGGTCCGTATGCATTGTCATAATCCGCATTGGTTTTTACTTCCCAGGTACCATTGGCATTCTGAATGGAGGTTGTATTGGCATAAATGTCATAAACGAACCGCACATTATTCATGAAAAGGGTATCTCCGGGCAGGCCTACGGTATATTTCAGACGAAGATCGCGGTTTTTGCTCGGATTGTTATGATCATATACTTTCGATTCATCAATACGCTTGCCATCGGCGGCCTCGAACATATCGACCAGTGTCTGTTGCGGGAAACGACCTGACTGTCCGCCTGCTGTACGGGAAATACTTCCTAACGGAACGTAATTGATGGCACCGGCATCAGCTTCCGTATACAATACTTCAAACAGGATTTCACCATTGGTATTAGGTGCTTGCCCGGCCCTTGTAAAAAGATCTCCGAAGTTAGGATAAAGCCCTAATCCGGCATTATCGATTACCTCCTTAGAAGCAGCTGCAGCTGTCGCGAAATCCTCATTATAAAGTGCAAGACGGGCTTTCAGGCCCAGAGCGACTGATTTGCTCACCCGCCCTCTGTCGGATGCTTTCCAGGGCAGGGCAGCAGCGGCAGCGTCCAGTTCGGCATTGATAAACTGAATGATTTCTGCTTTGGGTGTTCTGACTTGTGTATAATACTCACTTGGAATAAGTGGTTGGGTAATAAGGGGTACATCGCCGTACAGACTGACCAGATACAGGTATGCATAAGCACGTATCACGCGGGCTTCAGCTTCCATTCTGTCATACTTATCGGCTGCCACCTTGTTTTTCCCGGCAATCATACCATCCAGCATGGTATTGGAACGCTGAATCGTCACATAAGCATTGCTCCATAGTGCACTCGCATGAGCGTTGTACACATCAATATTACCTTCACCGATTTCAACGGCACGTAACAAAGCGATATCCGTCCAGTTGTCCATCATGGACTGGTATGCGGTGCTGCCAGTGTTCCAGTAAGTTGATCTGTAAACGGCTGTTAAAGCACCGTTAATTTCAACTTCGTTACTAAAAAACTGACCTGTAGAAGGCGCGTCCAGAGGAGCTTTCGACAAATAGTCTTCGCAGCTCATCAGATTCAGAGACAGGGCAAGGCCTGCCATATATAATATTTTCTTTTTCATTGGAAATCAGAAGTTAACATTTAGGCCGACACTGTACGTTTTCATAATAGGATAGAATGTACCACCGGTATTGGTTTGCTCAGGGTCAAATCCGGGGAAGAATTTATCCCATGTGAACAGGTTCTGACCGCTCACGTAAACACGGGCCGATTTGATTTTTACTTTTTCCATTACGGATGGTGGTATGGTATAGCCTATCACCAGGTTTTTCAGACGCAGATAAGCCGAAGACTTGATCCAGTAAGACGAAGCAACGTAGTTATTACCGATACTATTTGCTGTTAAACGCGGGTAAGCAGCGTCCGGATTCTCAGGCGTCCAGAAATCTTTCTGATGCTCAAACATGGATCCCTGGAAGGATGCTGAGTAGAAAGGCTGTGCGGCTGTACCGGAAAGATAGTTATCACGTTTCCCTACACCCTGGAAGAAAGCCGTAAGATCAAAACCTTTGTACTGGGCAGAAAGATTGAGACTGTATTCATAGCGGGGGAAGCTGTTCCCCAGCACCACACGGTCATAATTATCAATTTTGCCATCAGGAGTGCCATCAGGCCCACTCACATCTTCATAGCGTATATCTCCTGCTTTGGTATTGGCATAATGGAACGGCGCATCTGCTACTTCCTGATCTGACTGGAACAATCCAATAGCTCTGTAACCGTAATAAGAATTCAAAGCATAACCTTCCTGCTGGATTAATGCTCCACTTATATAAGGGGTAGCGCGGTTATCAATCAGTTCATTTTTTACATCCGAAACCGAGACATTAGCCTGGTATTTGAATTCATTGATCTGATTTCTGTAACCCAGGGCGACCTCCCATCCTCTGTTACGCATAGTACCGACGTTTACAAATGGAGACGCAAGACCTACGTATGATGGAATCGTAATAGTCTGTAACATATCCACAATGTCACGCTGGAAATAATCAATACCTACAGTAAGTCTGTTGTTCCATAAGCCCAAATCAATACCGATATCACTGATTCTGGAAGTTTCCCAAATGATTTCAGGGTTAGCAGCACTTCCTATGGCGTACCCGGCATTGATTATATTATTGAAATAATAGTTGTAACCTGATCCTGCAGCGAATGTAGAGTAGGTAGGATAGTAGTCCGTAACACTATTTCTTATCAGGTTTTGATTACCAAGCGTACCATAAGAAGCTCTCAGTTTGGCGTCATTAACAACACGTCCAATGCCACTGTTTTTCCAGAAATCTTCTTCAGAAATTCTCCATCCGGCAGATACTGAAGGGAAGAGTTTCCACCAGTTTTCTTTTCTGAAACGGGAGGATGCATCCCAGCGGCCGTTTACTTCCAGCAGGTATTTTTCGTTGTAATTATAGTTAATACGGGCATAAGCCGATACCATTGAGTACTCGCTGGCTCCACCGCTCAGGGTTTGAACCTGTGGATCACCGCTGTTCAGGTACGGACGATCTACCGACAACAGGTTGGCACGGTAGGTATTTACATACGTGGTTCTGAAATCTTCCGTAGCAAAACCGCCCAATACCGTGAAGTTATGCTTGTCAAATGCACGGTTGTAGGTTGCCTGGGCTCTGAAAAGATTCTGGCTGTTGCGCGAAGAATTGTCAGAAAGGGAATTCTGTGCGGGCCATGAGTTGACCAGATTGAGGGTATTGTTAGCGACATCTGCTGTATAGATATCATATTGCTTCACCAGGTTTCTGGAGTAACCTGTATAATAGTTATTGCTGTAGGTAGCTAGCAATTCCAATCCGTCAACCGGCTTGTAGGTAAGTGTTCCTTTCAACACGCGCGAATCGGTGATACTTCTGTTGAAACCCCCGTCTTCTGCCTGGGCAGCAGGGTTGTTGTTGGACCATCCTTCACCCCATTCGCCTGTATCGTAGCGGCCGGGTGCAGTGGCAGGATAACCAATCATACGACGGATCATATCCTCAGGTGTACCCTGTCCGGGGTAATTACGATCCGAACGATTTAAAACCAGATCCATCGAAGCGGATAGCTTTTTAGTCAATGCTACGTCAGTATTGAAACGGAAATCACTGCGCTTATAATTGGTATTAGCTGTCAGACCGTTCTGATTAAGGAATGTTCCTGAAGCATATATTTTAATACGGTCTGTTCCGGCTGCTACGTTCAGGTTATGATTTTGCATGAGACCATTGTTGCTGAGAACAAGCTTTTTCCAGTCAGTATTAAAACGGGTAAAATTGTCGGGGCCCAACTGCTCATATGCCTGTATCTGATCGGTGAAAGCCGCAGGCAGGCCGCTGTTTACCTGAGCGATATCCCAGTATTTCATATGATCCAACGCATTGACACGGTCGGGCAAATCGGTAGGTGTCTGACCTGTCAGATATGCATTATAGCTTACATTGACACCATTGGTTCCCCGTTTGGTGGTAATCAGAATAACACCATTGGCTGCCCGCGCACCATAAATGGCTGCTGCCGCGGCATCTTTAAGCACTGAAATGCTTTCAATGTTGTTAGGATCAATAGCGTCAAGGCTCATTTCTACGTTATCCACAAGGATCAGCGGATTCTGACCCGCGTTGATGGAACCAATACCACGGATACGGATGGTACCGCCATCGGCACCGGGGGCACCGGATTGCTGGGTAATGGTAAGTCCTGGTACAGCACCCTGCAGTGCCAGGGAGGTAGAAGCCACCTGACGGGTTTTCAGTGATTCTCCGTTTACCACAGAAACTGCTCCGGTAAGGTTTACTTTTTTCTGTGTTCCATAACCTACAACAACTACTTCGTTCAGATTTCTCAGATCTTCTTTTAACTGCACATTGTATTCTCCCGGACCGTTAAAAGTAACTTCCTGCGGGGAGGTTCCCATAAATGAAAACACCAGTACTCCCGATTGAGAAGGTGCTGTAATCTGATAGGTCCCGTCAACTTCTGAAGTTGTTCCGGTCTGCGTATTTTTAACAACGATAGTAACACCCGGAAGGGCTTCTCCCTTCTCGTCGGTTACCTTCCCGCGCAACTGGCTTTGTGCCATTGCTTCGCCCCAGGTAATCAGGGAGAAAAAGGCTAGAAAAAAGAGGCTCAGCGACCACTTTTTTGTAAATTGATTTGGCATAAAATTGAACTATGGTTAGATTAAAGAATAGATAAATGCGGGGAAACCCAAAGGGTTTTCATGCCGCTTGGGGGTGATAAGCTTTAGTTATAAGTCATTGAGGTAATGTTAACGTGGTTAGTAGTAATAGAATATTAATTAGTGTTACAATTCAGCTGAAAGCCCAGTGCTGCCTCGAAGGTGCGGTTCCACGGTAGTTCAAACCATAAATCTGTCGGACGGCCGCAATGGTACCTTCCCGCCCACGCTGGTTTGTTTTTTTCGAAAAAATGAGGATACAGATGATCCAGTGACTGCTGAAGCTCTTTCAGGCAAAAGGCCTCCAGTAATTGCCTTTTTTCAGGAGTCAGGATAGTTGCACTCCTTTTGGCCTGATCAGCCAGTTCATTGGCTTTCTCACGAATAATATTGTGGAAATAATAGTCATCAAGGATACGGTGTAAGGTAAACCAGGACTGTGCAGTAATTACATTGGCGGCTTTTGCCGGTCTTTTTAATAATGTCTTTTCAGCAATAGTAAAGACCACACCGTGGGGTAGTGCTGTCCCGATGGTATTCCCGGCCGTGTTCCAGGAGGCATATCCGTGTAACTGCTGCAGAAGGCCTCTTTCGATAAGCTCATTTGAAAAAGCGATATCACCGCCCTGTACATCTCCGATGGGGTCAATGTCAGCGACAATAATCCGTGCTCCTTTTTTAAGCTGAGCTTCAATTTCATCTGCAAAAGTGACCGCTCTTCCGATTTCTTTCCGGGAAGCAAACACATAGAAAAGCACATCCGCTTTTTTTTCGTCCCGGACCTCTGTCGCACCGGTAGCACTGATATGAAAACTTACCGTCTGTTTCAGGGGCTTGTCTTCAAATGGCATTATTTTATCAGCCAGTTCCTGTGAAGAAAATACGGCTTTGATCGTGGGTTTTACCTTGTAAGCATCTGATAGAGTGCGGGCCAGCAGGAGCATTGAAACTTCGTCAGTTCCGGGTTGCACGGCTATTTTATCTGTCAGTTTCCGTTTCTGAATTTCGGCGGTCAGTAATTCGCGGTCAGCTACATGGATACCATGCTGTGAGGCATCGTCCTGGGAAAGAATCAGGTAGTTAAGCTGTCCTTTGGCTACCTGGTCAATGGCTTTCAGGTTGACGTTCAGATTACGCTTACGGGCAGTTTTATATTCATTCAGGACTTCAGCCGGAATTTCAGCCTCCAGTGCTTTGGTCTGTTCTATTGACTTTTCGTCTTTCAGCACACAGACATGCGCCCAGTTAGCCAGTTGTACCCGATATGCTTCGTTTTTTCCGTGCGGGGTAGGGGCCAGGCGCATGACTACGTTCTGCGCATAGATTTTCAGTTTAGGGGCTTTGGCTCTCATCCGGGCAATCACGTCCATCCGCTTCAGTGCTTTTTCCTCTCCAACATCATGTACACGTGAAGCTACCAGCCCTCCGTAAGCAATCATATCAATGACAATGATGGCGGCATCAAACTGCGTAAGATCCTGTGATAAGATCCATTCATTAATTCTCTCAGACTGCCCCGGTGTAGTGAAAATTCCCAGCAGCTCAGCGGGTGGGGAAATAATTTCAGCATCACCTATCAGGCCTGTTTTTTCCGTAAACTCCAGACAGGGCGGTCTTGTATCCAGGGGAACAAAAAGTACCTTTTTTGTATAAGCCGCCGGCACTTTTTGCGCCAGCAACTGACTGCTGAAGCAGATCGCCCAAATGAAACAACTTATCGTGAATATCTTTTTCATCAGTATTGTTCTTTAGCTGGTTTATTGTAGCCTGATCAAGGCAACACTTCCATTGGGTTTATATTTGATTTATAACCATTTACTCCGTAAAACACGATATAGATATAGCAGACCAGAGGCACCAGAAAAGCAACCTGCCAGGTGTAACTATCGATAAGCACACCCTGCAGATAGGAAATGACCGCACCGCCTGCTATGGCAGTGGAGAGCAGTCCGGATGCCTGTGTTGTATAGGTTCCCAATCCTTCGACCGATAAAGAGAATATGATAGCAAACATGACGGAGTTACATAACCCGACAGCGATCATACTCCACACGGCCAGCATACCGCTACTGCTGATAGACAACAGAATCAATCCGATGGAAAGCAGGGCGGTAAAAGTCAGGACACGTGACGGTTTTATAACTTTGAGGCCGAAAAATCCGATGAGCCGTCCTACCATCATGCTTCCCCAGTAAAGGGCTACATAATTATTAGCCTGGCTTTCTGTAATGGTCAGCAGGTCAGCAATATAATTGGTCAGGAATGTACCCACCGAAACCTCGGCACCCACATAGGCAAACAGCGCGATCACACCGAGTTTGAGGTTTCTGAAGCCAAATATTCCCTTTCCTCCTGTTGGTTGTGCAGCTGCGGATGAAGCGGTTTTGATCACCGGCAGAGAAAGCATATAAACCACTGCAGCAATGATGATCAATACAAGCGCGATACCCAGGTAAGGCCCTTTGACGGCATCGCTGGAAGCGTTGGTTTCATGCAGTGGTCCAAGTATGTAGTACGCACCGAATAGCGGAGCTACGGTTGTACCCAGCGACCCCACTCCCTGAATCAGTGTGAAGCGGGAAGACGCAGTCTTGGCCGGCCCCAGCGCAGTAATGTATGGGTTGGCCGCAACCTGTAACAGGACAATTCCGATAGCCAGTACAAAAAGCGCCATCAGAAACAGGGTATACTGATGATAAACCGAAGCCGGGAAAAACAGTAAAGCACCTCCGGCGGCCACTAAAAAACCTAATACCATTCCTTTCTGATAGCCCACTTTACTCACAATCCTGGCGGCCGGTATCGACATGATGGCGTAGGTCAGGAAAAAATAGAACTGTACCAGTGATGACTCGGAATAACTGAGCGTAAATCCTTTTTTGAAAAAAGGTACCAGCGTGTCATTCAGACAGGTGATGAACCCCATCATGAAGTACAGAATTGCCAGGGCGATCAGTGCCGGGGTGTAATTACGCCCCGGCTGTGCGGTGGTTTCTATGGTGTTACCGGAAGGTATACTGGCCATGTTCAGATAATTTGGGTTAGTTTAATTGAATTTTCTTTGCTTAAGCCTGAACCTCTTTTCTGTATTTTTCGTCGATGGCTTCCAGGGTTTTCCAGCATTGGAACAAACCGCGCGGGACATGGAAACAGCCTTTCCATTTACCACCTTTCAGCGGGATCAGAACTTCTCCCTGACGGTTCAGGTATCCGTACCATTCACCATTACCGGGATCAGGGAAGTGCTTCCAGGTATATTCATGTACTTTTTCGTACCACTCCCAGCATCGTTTGTCCCCGGTCAGCTCATATCCTTTGAGCAGACTGATCATCGTTTCCATGTGTACCCACCAAAGCTTCTGATCCCATTCCAGCTGAAGCGGGGGGTGTCCTTTGACATCCAGGAAGTAGAATATGCCGCCGTATTGTTTATCCCAGCCATAATCCAGCAGCTGAATAGTAATGTCAACCGCTTTTCTGATTAACGCCTGATCATTTTTGCGTTTGGCGAGATCCATAATAAACCACATCGACTCTAATCCGTGCCCCGGGTTTACCAGTCGGCCTTCAAAGGAATCGGAGAATTGCCCGTCCGGTGTAACATGTTCGAGTATCAGGCCAAGCTCAGGACGATAGAACTCCTCCATGACAGCATGAATACCATTGGATATGCTTTCTTCAACAAGTTGCGGCTCAAGTAAATGTTCAATTTCAAGTACCAGATTACAGATAATCATAGGCAGGGCGAAATTTTTCAATGGGCGCGTGCCAGGATATGCTTTGTTATAAATTCCCTTTGGATTATCCTGTCTTTTTAAAATGCCTTTGAAAGTTTCCAGGGCAATCTGTCCGTATTCTTCTTTTCCTGTGGCTTTGAATAACTGTCCGAAGGCCATGGAAGCGAAGCAATCTGAGAAAATATTATAGGATTGAATAAGCGGCTGTCCCTGCTGATTCAGCGAAAAATACCAGTTGCCGTTTTCATCCCGCCCGTATTTTTTCAGAAATTCCGCACCCTGAATGGCAAAGTCCAGCCATTCCTGCTTCTTTTCAACCTGGTTATACAGCATGGAAAAGCACCATACCTGACGACACTGAAGCCAGATAAACTTATCGGTATCAAAAACGTTGCCGGTTTTATCCAGGCAGGTAAAATACCCTCCGAATTCAGTATCTCCGGAATTCCTCAACCAAAACGGGACTACATCATTTAACAGGCTTTCCTTATACCGGGCCGCCAATTTTTCAAATTGCATATTTTACTTATTAATTTAAATCCTCTGCAAACAGTGTGGCTTAATTCATTTTCATGGTTTTAAGAACCGCGGGGAGTTCTTTTTTTATTCCCGAATGTTTAGTCAGGTCCCAGAAATTCTGTTTTTGCGCGTTCAGCACCTGCCCTGCTACAATCCAGCTTTGCGTCCAGCCGGTCAGCGTACCCCAGGCACCCCAGCCCGCGTCAGCATTGGAAGCCCAGTATTCCCATTTGTCATATTCAAAAGCCCTGAACCACGCCCCGTCCAGATCATTATGTCTGTCGCTTTTTACCTGAATCCGTATCAGGAAGTCGGCCAGTTTCTCTACCGATTTTCTGTATTGAGGATTGCCCGTCGCATGGGCTGCTTCGTTGAGAGAGAAGAAAGCGAAGTTGCTGGTATACAGCATGTCCGCAATAGGGTCTCCGTTTGTAAAAATCAATGGAGCTTCATGCAATCCATACTCTTTATTGGATTTCGTGCGCCCGTAACGGCCTTGTCCGGCTCCTCCAAGCTCTTCCCTGATAGCACCTGACTCTACCTGGTTTTTCAGCACTTCCTGTACAATCAGATCCAGCCACTGACGGTGCTCTGCAGTATCTTCAATTCTTACAAGCCATGCCAATGGCAGGATCATACGCGCACGTTCCTGCTGTATGCCATTGGTCCATTTCCACTGATCCGGATAGGCTTTCATCATGTTACGGATACCGGTCTTTGTTTTATCAAGCAAGGGCTGATATCCTGTTTTTTCATACAGCCAGAGATAGCATGCCCACATCCAGGATTCAAAATGAGGAGCAGGGTTATGAAGTTCCCGGGTATTGAAATGTTCCCATCCTTTTTCCTGAAGCTGCTTGTCCTCCTGTCTTTCCCCTCTGAAACCCAGCGCTCCGGTAGTCCGGAAATTGGCCATAATGGCTTCGGTCATAAATTTATCCCATTTGCTGTTATTCAGGAAAGCCGATGCCCCCAGTATTCCCAGAATCACGCGTGCATTGTCATCTCCGTAATAGACATGTGGGTGTGTTACCGACCAGCCGATCAGTCCGTAACTGGGGCTTTCGGGGTTGTTTCTGGGGCCCGATCTCAGATTGGAATTATAAAAAATATAGTCAATCAGCTTTTCAGCCCGATCTCCGAATTCCTTGTTTTTCAGGAAATCAGAAGCAGCTGCAAGAGCATAAGCTCCTTCACCCTGAACATCTGCCCGTACCCAGTAGCGGTACTGCTGTGATCCGTCGTGATAGATATTGGAAGCATGTCCTTCAAGCAAACCCATGGTACCATCACCGTTGGGCAGGTCCTGGCTGAGAGAAGGGCCAAAAGGCTCCGTTCCGTCCCCCTGATACCCTTTCCATTTTTCTTCCCAATCGGGATGAATATAAAAACGGCCGTTTTCAAACCATTTCACCCCTTTTTCAATACTGTTGGCGATAGCATCAGCAGGTAATTTTTCATCCCGGCCATAGGCAGGTGTTACATATGCCGGCCATTCTTTAAAAGTGACTGCCTGTTGACCGGTTGCCCATTTGATGATATAAGTCCAGACTCGTTGCCACGCGTCGTTGGGGCCGTAGCGGCCTGTCGCAAAGTTGCTTAGTTTGGTAGCAGCAATCAGTACCTGGTCTTTTTCAAACAGTATAGGATGCTTTTCCACATCATCAATCCCGTATTCAGCCTTATTAAATCCGGCAACTCTGGCCAGAACCAGTAAGGGATCCGTCGTCTCCAGCGGGATAATATGACAATCATTAATACCCAGAATGTCCATTGGTTTTAGTTCGGGCATAAAAACCGAAGATGTAACGACGCCTCTTTCCAGACTGGTATTTAATGGTTTTTCAGGTATTGTGAAACCGGGTAATGCAGAAGGATATTCTATATATAGCTTTAGTTTTTTCTTTTTTGCCTTTTCAAAAAGTGTAGAAGTGACGGTTGTATAAGCGGAGGGGTACTGGTCCGCCATTATCAATACGGCAGTTCCTTTTTTAGCGTATTCAATTGCTTTTTCCGGATCATCGAACCGGCTTACCTTAAATCCTGAACTGACAAGTACATGGTAAATATCGTTTTGTGCGCTACCTCCAAAAACAATTTCTGTTTTTTGCCCGAATGATAGAGGGGCCGAAAACAGTAAAGATAAGATCAGCGTACAGATTAGTTTCATTTCTAAGGATTTTAAAATAAAGCTTACTTAATATTATAATTTATTTAGTGATGTGTAAAATAATTGTTAAATTATCAAGTATGCAAACTTTTTCAGTATTATTTTTAATTCAAGGGTAAAGATTAATTTTTTAGTAAATTTTTGTACGAATAGGGTAAGGTGTTGTATCAATATGGAAGATAGTCTGGCGTTGGAAATGATAAATCAGGAAAACCGTTTTCCTGATTTTCCGTAATGAAGCGATGGTATGCAGAAACAATGCGGGCAAATCAGACTACGGTCGTTGTACTCTCTTCAAACAGGCTGCTCCCGGCTTTTTGCACAACAGACATATTTAAGTGATACCGGCTCCCGTCACATGCAAAAAATCTCTACCTTTGCAGTGCTTTTGGTTCCTTCGTTCACCTTTGCGTGTTCAGGATTAAATGGGAATCCGGTGTAAATCCGGAACTGTCCCGCAGCTGTAAGCTCTGTTAACCAATGTCCGATCTGCATAGTCACTGTTTCATAACCGAAACGGGAAGACTGGACAAAGGGGAGTAAGTCAGAATACCTGCCATTGCACTTAACAATTCATAGCTTTCGGGGATTGAAGCTGGGATGAAAATACATTGTTCGTATTTCCATTGATTTTTTTCCTGAGCTATGGTCAAGTCTGAGACCATGGTTAATTATTTAGCTGACTGCCTGGCAGGAAAAGCTGTTGTGCTGTTTTATTTTATAGGATATGTTCTGACAGTCCGGCCGGTGGCTGCACAGCCGGATACGACCTTTCAGCTGAAAGCCGTAACCGTAAAAGGCAGCTCTGTTGCCGATGTTCAGACGATTACTCCATCCCAGGTGGCAGGATCTGCCGATTTCAGGAAATACAGTGCTTATAATGTAGCCGACGCGATCCGGAACTTTTCCGGAGTTAATATTAAAGATTATGGGGGAATAGGAGGGCTGAAAACGGTGTCGGTAAGAAGCCTTGGTGCCAGTCATACAGCCGTTCAGTATGATGGTGTTCCCGTTACCGATATGCAGAACGGGCAAATCGACCTTGGGAAAATCAACCTGGATAATGTTCACAGTATAACACTTTATAACGGACAACCCGGTGAAATCTGTCAGCCCGCCCGGTCGTTTGCCGCTGCCAGCGTATTGGTCATTAACAGTCTGCCGCCACGGTTAGATTCCCTTAAACCTTCAAAAATAAAGACAGGTATCACGACCGGTTCTTTCGGGTTGGTGCATCCGTCGGTTCAGTGGCAACAGCGACTTGGCGGTAAATGGGCGCTGAATGTAAACAGTAGTTATCAGCAGGCGCACGGACGATACCGGTTTAAGGTGCAGGGCGACGGATCTGATACACTGGCGATCCGTACTAACGCTGCGTTGAAGACCTTGCAGAATGACGTGGTGGTTTTCTGGCAGAAAAACGATAGTATCCGTTTAAATATACGTGCAAACCTTTATCATTCAGACCGCGGATTGCCCGGGGCTGTTGTTTTTTACAATCCTTACTCCAACCAGCATTTATGGAACCGTGATTTTTTTCTTCAATCGGGTTTTGATAAAAAATGGCGGCGTTCCCGTCTGCTGCTTAAGGGGAAATATACCCGTAACTACACCCGGTATCTTGATCCTGATTACCTGAATTCAGACGGAAAGCTGGATCAGCGTTATCATCAGCAGGAATATTATACCTCCGGTTCTTTTCTGTGGAAAACAAAGCGATGGCTGGAGCTGGCTTTCGCTTCCGATTTTTCACTTTCTACTCTCCGTACCAGTATGTACGGCTTTGCTTATCCGACACGTTTTACTTACCTGAATGCCGGTACAGCGCGCCTGAAATTCGATAAGGCAGAGGTACAGGGTACATTGCTGAATACCCTCATTCATGAAACTGTCAGGCTGGGTGATGCTGCTTCCGGCAGATCTGTCTGGTCACCTGCCTTGCTGGCTACGTATCAGCCTTTTCAGACTCCCGCGATATTGCTGAGGGCTTTTTATAAGGATATTTTCCGGAATCCTACTTTCAATGATCTTTACTACAGCCGTTCGGGTAACCGTTCCCTGAAACCGGAATTTGCACAACAGTATAACCTGGGATTTACCTTCAGCCGGGATTTTGAGAAAAGAGTGGAATACGTGACCCTGACCACTGACTTCTATTATAATTATGTGAAAGATAAGATTATAGCAGTCCCCAATAAAGATCTGTTTTCATGGACAATGCTGAACCTGGGCGAGGTAGATATCCGGGGAATGGATCTGGCGGCCAAAACACAGGTGCGTACCTTCGGAACCACCAGGGCTGTTGTGGCGGTTAACTATACTTTTCAGGAAGCACTGGACGTGACCGACCCTGCTTCTTCTGTATACCTGGATCAGATCCCGTATACCCCCAGGCATTCGCTTTCTTTCAATATGGGTTTTGATGACCGGAGATGGGCGGTTTTTGTCAATCAGACTTACGCTTCTCACCGCTATTATCTTTCAGAAAACCTGCCTGAACATTACGTACCTGGATTTTTTGTTACTGACCTGTCGGGCCGGTACAGGTTCCGGTTATCCGGAAATCAGCTGACAACTTCCCTCGAAATCAACAATCTGACAGATACGGATTATGCCTTTATCCGTAGTTTTCCTATGCCCGGACGTTCTTATCGCTTTTCAATACAAATTTCAATTTAATCAATTATTCAGATGAAACAATTTAAACTAAGATCACTGCTTCTTGCCTTTGTCATAACAGGTATAATAACTTCCTGCCGCGATGATAAGCAGGATCCGGAACCACAGCCTGAACCTGTCGCAGAAAGAAAAGGGCTGTATGTATTGTCAGAAGGGTTATTTAACGCCAACAATTCATCACTGACGTATTACGACTACGAAAGTCAGGAACTGGAAGAAGATCAGTTCAAATCACAAAACGACAGAGGACTAGGTGACACGGCAAATGATATTGCCGTTTACGGATCCAAAATGTATATTGTTGTAAATGTATCAAGCACCGTTGAAGTCGTAGACGCCAGAACAGCCAAATCAATCAAACAGATTGATTTGAAAGATAACGGGGTAGGCCGTCAGCCGCGCTATATCGTATTTGATAAAAACAAGGCCTATATTTCTTCTTATGATGGCACCGTAGCTGTGATGGACACTGCCACGCTTCAGATCGAGAAATTTATTGAGGTGGGACGTAACCCTGAGCAGCTGGCTGTTTCAAACGGGAAATTGTATGTAGCTAATTCCGGCGGACTGGATTATCCCGATTATGATCACACGGTATCGGTGATTGACCTGGCAACCCACACCGAAATAAAGAAAATAGATGTGGTGATCAATCCGCGGGTGGTAGCGGCTGATGCCTACGGCGATGTATATGTAATTTCGACGGGTAATTACGCCGATGTAAAATCAAGTATGGCAATTATTGACAGTAATAAGGACGAGGTGAAATCACAAGAGGATTTCAGTGGCGGGTCAATGGTCATCAACGGTGATATGGCTTATATCACAGCTTCCGGCGGAAAGGTCAAAGTGTATAATGTAAAGACAGAGACCCTGGAAAAAGAAAATTTCATTGCGGATGGTACGGCTGTTACCACCTTGTATGGTTTGGCTGTTGATGCGTTGTCAGGAGAGGTTTTCGTTACAGATGCCAAAAATTACGTAACAAGAGGGGAGGTAACGTGTTTTGATGCTGAAGGAAATAAGAAGTATTCGATTCAGACAGGGATTAATCCTAACAAAGTAGTTTTTGTAAATAAGTAATACCTCATTCGGGATCGGGCTCTTCCCGATCCCGAATCATTGGCACCGTAAAGGTTTTTTGGTAAATGGATTTCTTGTTTTGATAACAAATGTATATTTGTCTGTCAATAAAGATTTGATTCTATTAGCTAACCATTTACCGAATACCTTTAAAATGTCCAATCTCAGACTTACTGGCTTTTCCGCTTTCTTTTTCATTATCGGGCTTTCCTTACTCTCCGCCTGCAATACTACGACAACCTCAGAGCAGCATTCAGACGTAGGAGATCCCCCTGCCGCCGTTGAAAATACGCAGGACGCAAACCATGGATTTGATGCTGCTGCTTATCCTGTTTCGGACGCCGATCTGGGAGAATTTCCCTATTTTGGCTTACCTGACGGCGCCAAATATCCCAATCGCCCGTTGTTGCGTGACTATGACGAAGTGTTTTTTCCGATTGACGGAAAAATGCAGTTACTCGAAGGACGGGTGTTCAAGTCTTATGTTCACCGCGACCGTGATTCAGGCAAAGAATGGTCGCTGCCGTTTTTCCTGAAGAGCTATGACGATATCATTACCTCTGTGGGTGGTGTGAAAATATTCGACGATGCCATTTCACGTGAAGAAAGGGACCGTTTGCAGAAAGAAGCCGCCTATCTGGGAGAAGAGGGATCTATTGATTATTCAGATAAAGTACGTACCTATCTCATACGCAGACCTGACGGTGATGATATTTATATCCAACTGGGAGGAAATACAGCCTCCGGTGCTATCCAGATTTTACAGAAAGCACCTTTTAAACAAACGATTCAGTTGCTGAAAGCAGATGCAATCAGTAAAGAATTGACAGAAAAAGGAAAAGCTGTGCTTTATATCAATTTTGATCTGGATAAAGCTTCTTTGAAATCAGACGGGAAACAGGCGGTGGATGAAATCGCCAAGGTTTTGGCTAGTACTACTGACCTTAAATTGTCTGTAGAAGGGCATACCGACAATTCGGGTTCTGCGGATCATAATATTAAGCTGTCCAAAGAGCGGGCAGAAACAGTCGTTAATGCATTAATCGCTTCCGGAATTTCCAAAGACAGGCTGAAAGCCGAAGGATATGGCGCTGAAAAGCCTTTGGTAGCTAACGATACGGAAGATAACAAGGCTAAAAACCGCAGGGTGGAGCTGATTAAGATATAAACCGGCAGCAGAAACAGCGGATAAAAAACGGTTTGCCGTATCTGGCTACCTTATATTGTACGGAATCAGGTTCAATAAAATGATAAACGATTGATAATAAACAGATTCTGATCGTTATATTTGCCATTCAATAACCGGATGGTATAAGGTTCCATCCGGTTATCTGATTTATCCTGCTTATGAAATAAAACTATCTATACTCTTATTTTATACGATTGTTCTGAGGCTGTTCATAAGGTTACGGTTAGTGGAGTGAATGCTGTACGGATGCTAGTAACATATCATCTAAGCCCATTTTTCCAATAACATTCTGCAATTCATTACTTTTTCAACCAGATCGGCCGGGATGTAGAAATAA
>JBEBXQ010000056.1:0-27892 GCA_040391535.1 Telluribacter sp.
TAAGGATTTAATTTCCATATTTTATCTGAGAATGGCAGATATTCAGGGAGTGCGGCCGAGCCATACCATTTGTAAAGTTCAGCCTCCAGTAATTCAGCCGCAATGGCCGGGTCGGTTTTTAATAAAGCGTCCGCTTCTTCCAATGTGCTGACATTATGAAGGATAAAAATTCCTCTGTAGTTATTATCATTTTTACCCATAGGACCGGCAATAATGAGCTTTTGCGCTTTTACCAGACTGTTAATATTGTCGAGATGCCCTCTGAAACTGCTGCTGATGAATGCCTTGTCGGTGGTTTTATTGGGTCCTGTTTTCAGGATAACAAGTATATAGCTTTTCATGCCGTAATCGTCAGCTCCCAGTCTGGTGGCCAATGCGGCATCGTAATCAGGATTTGAAATGCTCGTATCTTTGCGGACGGGGATGCTGTTTTGTTTCATCATTGTGTAGCGGTATTCTTTTTGTTGTCCGCCTGATATTGACACTGAGATTTCATCATCAGATAGTTGCTGATATACGATTTTTCGCGGAAAATCATGATCCGGGTTTTCAAAAGTATAGGTGCTGCCGGTTCCGGTTAATTTAAAATCAATGCTTTTACCCTTGTTCTGATTGAGGACTGTAGCTGTATAAACGATATCATTTTCCTTACGTGTGATATCTGTATATTCCGAAATCAGGATTTGTCCGTCCACCATCTTATAAGAAAAACCTTTCAGGGTATTTTCATTGAGTAAGTCCCAGTGTTCAAACAGATCACTTTTATCGGCTTTCCAGGTTCCTTTAAGGAACAGGGGTATGCCAGGCTGACTGAAACCTTTTTGGATCAGCATCAGCAACAGAAGAGTAAGCACAGGTTTCATAATTTATAGCAGGATAAAGTAAGTACTCATTAATTAATCCCTGAATTGTCCGGGCAAAGTATTCACCACCATGTTAAACGGAATTTTCTGACGCAGTAATGAAATATAGCCATCGATTTTGTCAGCGTATTCAAGATGATAATCTTCGTGAACCTTATTCCTGACCAGCTCAATGAGCTTTTTGACGGTCCGGGCCATGCGGTTATCATATGTCTGGTAATAGCTCCCGAGCTTTGATGGCAGCGAAAACTGATAATCAATGACCTGCATGATCAGTTCTGCTTCCAGGTGCGGTTGTTTTACTATTTTAGTAAAATCTGCAATATATTTCAGACAGGCGGTGACCGACCGCGTGCGGCGCATGGCTTCACTTTTACCTTTAAAAGGTTTTTCAAACAGGTTCAGCAGTCCTTCCTGTGTCTGTTCGAATAGTTCCTGAGCTCCTGATTGAGGGTTCAGATAATAAACCTGCAGGTATCCCCACAGGAATTTATCTTTTCCCGCAAATTTGAGAATAACCTTCTCAAGATCATTTTTTGAAAGCTCCCGGACCTGCTTTTTAAATTCAACTGTAATTTTTGGCATGTTCCAAATTTATGAAATTGCCGACGTTATTACTAGTTAACGTAAGTTCGGGATAAGCTTACAACCTGAAAATATCAACCTTTCAGGCTTCTATGAACATTATCTTCTTGCTGCTTCTATAATCATTCCGGCAATGCAACCACCTATTTATATCGTACCCATGTCAGATTCTCTCGGAAAATCCTGATGCTCCTGCCGGGGCTATGTATTGAATATTAATTTGTGGAAATGCAGGCCCCTGATGTTATTGTCTTATTTCACCCACTTCGGGGTTTTTAGATTTTTCTCATTTCTTTTTTCTATAATCATGCCATCCCTTCGGGATTCTTGATTAACGTCAGTTCCCGATTGGAAATCCCGCATAGGGAATCCTCGATTGGGAATTCCGGATGAAAGTAATAGCATCGCTTTGCCGCTGAATAGTTGTTAATACTGAAGGTAAACGGTCGGTTGACCAATGATTGTACCATAGAATCAATTGAATCAATCAGTAAAATGCCGGACAGGTATCAGGTAAAGCCTGAAGGGCTGAAATGATTATAGAAAATGAATAGCCATGATAGGCTAAACCCCGGAAGGGGTGACAGGATTGTAGAAAAAGGACAGCATACCCGTTAATTGAATCGTGAAGTGGTGGGGTATGATCCTAAATCCGGACTAGAAGGTAGTCAGGTTAGCAAAATTACCTTGTTGTACTATAATACCATCAAAAATTTCTTCATCTGTGTAATTTTGTTGAACGTCTTTACTATTATTTGCGATAAACCTTTTATAATACTATTTGTTTATTTTATGAGAAAATATGTAAACTATCAAGGGTAGTAATAGAATATAAGATACAGACAGAATTAAAATATTGAAGTAATTATCCTTTATTTCATTTGTAGTGAAAATTGTCAGGAGACTTAAAAGTATAAAAATAATCACTATAAATAATTTCAGATACCTCATAGTGTTTGCTGCTTTCCTATATTCTGATTCAGCATTTTCAGGGGTAATCTCAGTCAGATAATTGAAATATCGTGGGAAAAAACTGATAAACGTTAATAATAAATAAAATATAATGGCTAGTCTGGGCGGGGCTAGTAAAGAACTTTTATCCCCATATGCATCAGGATTTCCTTTTGTATCGAAGTGTATAGGTATAGCATCAGTTATTATAGTATATAAGTAGAGTGTATTTGCCCAATATGTGATTAAAAGTGCTAATCCAAAAATTTCCAATCCCTTTTCATATGGAGTTATTGTTAGACTTACTCTAGGTCTTTTATGTATTTTTTTTACCATACTAATTCAATTTACATTTAATTATAGAGCTGATATTAACCCTGATTAAGTATCGCTGAGCAATTATATATCTTACTTTTGGATATTAGTAACTGCTTTCCAGGGTTTAGGTGCCCACCATTGATCAAGCAAATGGCTCTCAGTCCACGCTTTCCATACTTCAGCCTGTGAGGCAGAAAATTCCCTCGTAATCAACATACGTTAACGATGGGCATCTTTTGAAAAAATGGCCTTGGTTACGATCCGTTATTTGTTTTTTGGTTTAGAAACAATTCATCCAGCTGTTCAAATTTGCTTTCCCACATTTTCTGAAAGGGTTCCAGCCAGTCTATGACTTCCTTCATTTTCTGTGGGTTAAAATGGTAATAAATCTCCCGACCTGTCTGTTCCTGCCTGACGAGCTCACATTCTGCGAGCACTTTTATATGTTTTGAGACGGCCTGCCTGCTGCTGTTAAAATGTGCTGCCAGCATATTGGGGGTCATCGGCTGCAGGGCAATCATACCCAGGATCGCCCTGCGGGTAGGGTCGGCAATAGCCTGAAATACATCTCTTCTCATGAGGGTACTGAATCTTAATGCAACTTATTGGTTGTAAATATATGTGCAACAATTCGGTTGCGCAAATGGAAAAATAAAAAATTTTTATACCAGTAACGTGATTTCTCCTGATGACTTACAAAGCATGTGCCTGGAAAGAGGGAAGAAGTAACAAAAATATCATCATTTGAAAGCCGGATCTAAACAGAATAACCCGGATCTTACAGCTGATCTCCTCAATTATTCCTTTTTTTCTGTCATTTCTTTCGGAAATTTATCGGCAATAAGGTTAAGGTAGATACCATGCTCAAGATAGGCCTTTAATCCGTCCAGTACGGTGGTGAACCCACCGGTTACATCTTTGATAACATTGAGTAATTCATTGCCGGTTTGTGTAAAACCATAATTTTTGATGACCACATAGGTGGCATCATCATTGATGGGATGAAACCTGAATTCAACGGTAGTGGGTGGGGTATCCCATTCAATAGTAATGATCTCATCCGGGACAATATCTTTTACAATAACCGGAATTTTAATACCATACATTTCCCATTCCCATTCAACGGTTTTCCCGGGTGCAAGTTTGTCACTTCCTTTGGTAAACCAGAAATGCCGTGTAACAGCCGGATCAATAAAAGCTTCAAATACCAGCTCAACCGGTTTTCTGATGAGCATCTGGGTTTCTACGAACGGATTATTGATTTCGTTTTCCATGAGCCTGCAGTTGTTTAACGATATATATTATGAAGGTTTTGTATAGGGAATGCCTGTTTTAGTCTCTGCATATTGTTTCAGGCTTTGCAAAAAGGTTTCCCAGCCTTTTTCACAAATCTGAAAACATTCTTTTTCGGGTGTTAAACCATAGTGAGTAACGGATAATCTGGTATGGTTATCTTCTTTTTTTATATCCCATTCAATAATAGTATTCACCCATTCCCGATTCCCTTTCTGTTCGGGAATATTTATTACCGCATCCTTACATCTCCAGGTCAGTTTTTTTTGGGGTATACTATCTTCTATCATTATGGTTTTAAAAGTATCCCCAAAACGAACGGTAAATTCATCGCCCGCATCCAATGCCTTTCCTGAAAAGTCTTCACTCCACCAGCAGGGAATTTCGCTGGTCAGTGCCTTGAACAATTCATAGGGCGTTGATGTTGTTGTAAAATGATAGTGATAGTTTTTCATAGCGCGTCAATGTTTTATAACACTTTAGCAATCAGTAAGGTAGTGAATTTCTCATACAATTCATTGATTTCAATGATTAACATAAAATCAAAGACGGCGATATCCGGCACATTCTGATTACAATGCCCATGACTAATTCATCAGAAATATTTCCATTTCTGAAACCGGTTATATTTTAGTGAAGCGAATTTAAGCGGTTTTCATCTGAAAGATATCAGACGAAGCCCCCAGCAGCGTAAGTACTTCCACCTTATGAGCAACGCTCATCCCTTGCTCGTCTCTGTTCATCTGGAATCGCCTGAACGAAGGCAGATTCAATACAATGGTCTGTATGTTTTCATTCAGATAGGTGGACTGGTGTAAAAATGTTACACCATCTTCTTTAAGGTAAACATTATACTGAAACTCATCTGAATTCAGATTTTTGAAATCCTGAAGAAAATGCCGGATGTTTTTTTTATTTTCCTCTACAAAAGATGGTTTAACGGTGTAGGATACAATGACTGTGATCATAATTGTTTTTGTAAAATATTGGGAAATATCTTACTTATAAACAGTTTTGTATATTCGTTTAGTTCTTTTATTTATAAAAAAATTACCTTTTATCAAAAGGGTGATCATTTTAATTACGGTTTATCCTGCCATCAGGACGGAGGCTGTTGCGGTGCACTCTCCTTTCGGCTGTTCCCGGTCGGAATAAAGGCTGGTAAAGTATATCAGGAGGGTATTCTAATCATCAATCACAAGGCCTGGTGTTGTCAGGTTGGTTTCGGTTGCTTTTCTGCCATGTGGAAATGAGCCTCTCTATCTGATATTTTCATAAGCGCACTTTGCTTCTTCCGTTGGTATAGCCAGGTTCTGCCCGGCCTGAAAGTGTTGTTAACCATTCTCTGGGCTGGCTTTCTCTGACTGGTTGTCTGGACCATTGCTTTCTTCAGCAGCTTTCTCTTCCATCTGGGCTGAAATAAACGGAATGCGGGGAGCCAGAAAATAACCCGTAAGGCTGGCAAATAAAATAGGTGTAAAATAGGTAAAACCTGTAAGCGCAGCCAGCAGGATAGTGGTACTCATAGGTGTGCGGGTTACGCAGGAATTGATGGCGGCCATACAACTGATGATAGTCAGCGTAAGGTTGACAGAAGGTATAAACTGATGAATAATTAACCCGATGGTAGCACCGGTGAAGAAGAGCGGGATAATGAACCCGCCGCGCCATCCGGATGTTACGGTAACCGCAATGGCAACAATTTTGAAAACGAGCAAGGGAATTAAAACCTGAAGTGTTAGCGGATGAGCCAGCAGTTCATTCATTTGTTCATGTCCGAAATACCTTGTCAGCGGGAAATAATAAGCGATGATACCCAGTAAAATACCGCCGGTAAATGTTTTAAGGTAAATCGGCAGCGGACGTTTTTCGAAAATGTATTTGAAAAGCCTGGTACAGTAAATAAAACACCAGCCAATGACCGTAGCTATGGCTCCGAAAGTAACGGCATAGGCAAAGTCAAAAACGCCTGCAAACTGATAAGTGGGTAAATCCCAGGTGGGCCCCAGTCCCAGATGTACAATCAATGCAAAGACCACATAGCTGAAGCTGCTGGCCACAAGGGCCGGAATAATAGCCTTATAATACAGAACTGCATGTTTATGATGCAGTATTTCCAGCGCGAAAAGGCTTCCGCCCAACGGAGCACCAAAAAGCGCAGTAAAACCTGATGCCATACCGGCTATGCTTAATGAACGTAATTCTTCACCTTTCAGCCGTAGCATTTTCCCCAGCCAGGTTCCAGTCGATCCGGTTACCTGCACCAGCGGAGCCTCTGGCCCGAGACTTCCTCCTGACGCTACACATAACAATGACGACAGAATCATGGATGGATTGTTTTTGGGATCCAGCTTTCCTTTATTAAATCTTATGTTATTGACAATCAGTTGTATTTCCCCCGGATCGCCGAAAAAATGAATAATAAGACCGGCAAGAAGTCCGCAGGCAGCCATCAGCGGAATTACAGTCCATCCCGTAAATACAGACAGCTGATGAGTCAGTAATTCGAGTATTATCCAGTAACCACCGGCTATGACGCCTCCGATTAATCCTAGTAATGCCCACGAGAGAAAGGTTCTGCTGAAAACAAACGGATTAAAGCGTATCGGCTGATCCAGAATGTTCAGATAAGTAATAAGTTTTCTTTTGCGTTTGGTTTTCACTATTTTATCCGGGCTGTGCCGGTATTTTGGTCATGAATGAGACCCAATTGGTAAATAAGTAAGCAGATTGAATTCCGACGCTAAATTTAAAGGGTTTATCTTGGAATAATACATAAATTCATGAAAAATAATGTGCAGGACACCAGCGGAGCTTCTGATTTGTAAAGCACTAACCCTGGGAACAGATATCCTGTGCTTTATTTATATTTGGATCAGGAAGGCACCAGGCTTACTGAATTTCAGCGTGGGCAGGGAGCATACAGCATTACCATACTTCAAAATTTTTTAAATAATGGAGCATCTGAAAGTTGTTTTTCAACTGAGTACTGAAAATGAGAAACTACAGAAAAATACTCTCAGGCAGATTCAGCATGTGCTGAATGATTTACCCGGCATCTGTATTGAACTGGTGGTGCATGGAGACGGAGCTGCTTTACTTTTAAAAAGTTCGGTTTATAGCGATGTTCTTGCCGGATTATATGACTGCGGCGTAAGGTTTTTGCTGTGCAGCAATACAATGAAAAGCAAAAATATCGGGAATGAAGACCTCTTGCCGGTGGTGAAGGTTATTTCGTCCGGGGTTGCTTATCTTATTCTGAAACAAGCGGAGGGATGGTCTTATATCAAAGGAGGATAAACGAAGGGGAGGACAGAGGCTTGTCTGATCACATAGCCTCTGTCTGCCGGTTTATTTTTTAGGACGCTTTGAACGATATTCAGAACGCTCTGATTTGTGGTCCGCACCGCCTGAAAACGATCGGTTTGCAGAGGACGTAAAATCATGATGAACATGCACTTTTGCCGTTGAATTTTCAAGGTTGCCACGTTGTTCCGGTCTGCGGAAGGAACGGGACGCCTGTCTTCCGCCGGATCGGTGATTGTTTCCGCCGCCGCCCGAAGCAGATGCATAACTTTTCTGCCGGATCTCAATGGCATAGGGATGATCCGTAATTACCTCAATATCCAGACGGATTGTTTTTTCAATATCCCTGAGAAATTCATATTCATCATTGTCGCAGAAAGAAAGTGCTGTGCCGTCTTTTCCTGCTCTTCCGGTACGCCCGATACGGTGTACATACGATTCTGGTATATTAGGCAGATCATAATTGATCACAAATGCCAGATCGTCAATATCAATACCACGGGCAGCAATATCGGTAGCAACGAGTGCCCTGATTTTCTTATCTTTAAAGCCTGACAACGCTTTTTGCCGGGCTCCCTGTGACTTGTTTCCGTGGATGGCTTCGGCTGTAATGCCGTTTTTTGAAAGATCTTTGGCAATTTTATCAGCACCGTATTTTGTACGGGAAAAAATAAGTGCCCGTCCTATATTCTGTTCTTTCAGGACATGCAGTAACAATTGCTTTTTATCATTTTTTTCTACGAAATAAACCGACTGATTGATTTTTTCGGCGGTTGTAGACTCCGGTGTTACCTCAATTTTTACAGGATTACGGAGAATTCTGTCGGCCAGTTTCTGAATTTCCGGTGGCATGGTAGCGGAGAAAAACAGCGTTTGGCGTTCTTCCGGCAGTAATGCGACGATTTTCCTGACGTCATGTATGAAACCCATATCAAGCATTCTGTCGGCTTCGTCCAGTACAAAAAACTCAAGGTCTTTTAATGAAATAAACCTTTGATTGTAAAGATCAAGCAATCTGCCCGGAGTGGCGATCAGTACGTCCACACCCCTGCGCAGCGCATCTTTCTGAGGTTGCGCACCAACCCCGCCAAAAATAACAAGGCTTCGTATAGGAAGCTCCTGGGCATATCGCGTGAAATTCTCTTCAATCTGAATGGCCAGCTCGCGTGTTGGCGTAAGTACAAGTACTCTTATAGCCTTATGAGGCGATTTACCCTTTGACGTACTCAGCAGTTGTAACATCGGAATCGCAAAGGCAGCAGTTTTACCTGTACCCGTCTGGGCACAGCCTAACACATCTTTTTTATCTAATATTACCGGAATGGCTTGTTCCTGAATCGGAGTAGGTGTGGTGTATCCTGTAGCGTCTAATGCTTTGAGAATAGGCGCTATTAAATTTAAGTCTTTAAATTGCAAGTTTATGATTGTTAGAGGGGAACTCCCGTTCCCGTTTTATTTATACCTATAAAGGTACGGATTTTTTGGTGATAATTATTTTTTGACAAAAATCAGAAGCGACCTGACCGATGAGGTAACCTTATGATCTGCGGTCGTTTCAGGAAATTTCAATCTGGTATTTGTCGAGCAGACCGGCTACTCCGGTTAACGAAAAGCGTGCCTTTTTCATACGGTTCCGCTCAGGATCAATGGAGTAATGCTGTGCAGTCCTGAAATCGGTCTTTTCCAGAACCGAATTGACAAAAGTAGTTCCTGAAAGGTCACAGTTGTCAAAGGAGGACTGGCTCAGGTCTGCTTCACTGAAATCGGCTTCCTGGAGCTGGCAATTCCTGAAAATGGTTTTTTTGAGTTTGAGCTGGTAAAATGTACTATGAAGTAACAGACATGCCTCAAAGGATACCGAAAGGCCAAACCGGTTGCATTCGTCTATATGAATGCCTAACATTTTGCATTCTGCAAACTTTACATTTTGAAGCGAAGTATTGGTCAGTTTGACAAGCGACAGGTTGCATCCCGTAAAAGTGCAGTCCGAAAATCTGATTTCCGAGAGATTGTTTCCGGAAAGGTCACAATTGTTAAAAGTACAGGATTCATATTCTGCTTTTTCCAGGCCGTTAGTCGTAAAGTCAATGTTATCAAACGTCTGATCTTCGATATAATTCAGTGCCATTTTGGGGTATCATATGCTGAATGGTTCAGCAAACCGTTATTAATAATTATTTGTTTTCTTCGAACCATCTGACGATAGAAGGCATATTCCGCTCAAATCCGCCGGGAATAAAGAAATTCAACAAACCTGCCGGTGAATTGGTTCTGTTTGCGAAATCGTGCAGCGTCTGCGCGGGAATCCTGAGGAATGTTCCTTTTTCTGCTTCCACCCATTGATCCCCGATCCGTATGGAGGGTGTTCCTTCCAGCACATAAAAAACTTCATCATTCTCCTCATGAAAGTGCGCGCCCGGCCCTTCGGATTGCGGATCAATCCACCATTCCGAAACGCTGTATTTTTCATTGGTTTCCTCTTCATCGGCTTTAAAAACCGCCTGCATAGAGCCACAATTGTATTTTCTGCCTTCTCCGTTCCGGAGAATAATAGGTTTTGATTCGTTTCTCATAGGTAAATGATGGTTAGTGTCATTTGCTGAAATGATCAAAGGTTCGGTATCAGAGGAGAACGGGACTTTAGGATAATGAATGCCTTGTTTTCCTCCTTTATCTAACGAATAAAATCATGAATTCTTTCAGATGCGTATCCTGGAAAAGGCAACGTTTTTCTACATCAGTTTCGTAATATAATCCCCTTCACGGGTGTCGCCCAGCCGGAATACCATTACTTCTCCAAAACCTACCGGAAACCGGAAGACATTCGTCAGCGGAATATGGAGCAGATAAGCCCAGATACAACGGATCACTCCGGAGTGGGTCACCAGAAGTACTTTCTGATGAGGAAGGGTCCGGAGCCGGTTTAAGAACTGACTGACACGGTGGCTGACCTCTGTAAGATTCTCTCCTGACGGTGCCCTGATGCTGACAAAATCCTGCATCCACTCCTGAAGTTGCTTCTGGTCTATATCATCCCATTTCATGCCCTCCCAGTCGCCAAAGTTCATTTCCAATAAGGCCGGGTCATATTCAATGGTCGGATAAGCCAGCTTTTCAGCCAGTAACCTGCAGCGGCTTAACGGACTGCAGTACACTTTTTCAAGGTCGTCAGGTAATTGCTGCCGGATCTGATCATAAATTGCTTCAAAATCGGCGCCGGTTTCCACGTCACTTTGTCCGTAACAGATCCCTTTTTCTACCGCCACCGGTGTGTGACGTACTACATAAACTTCCATAAAGCGACGAAGGTTAAAAGGCAAAGGCATTCAGCGATCTGTTCAACGGCACCCAGGCAGTCTCCGGTATACCCGTCGATCCAGTGTATAAAATATCTTCTCGAAAAATAATACAGAAGCGAGAGCGGTACTATGACGATCAGATAACTGATATGACAGGCCGCCAGGGCTGCCAAAGGTAGCAATCCTGTTATAAAAGCACCTGCTATTTCTTTCCGGCTATGATGGGTAGCGATAGGCTTCACTTTGCTGGTGGCATCATCACGGGAATAAGCAGTAGTGAAAGAGATGGAGATGGCAGTAAGCCGGGACAAAGCATGATAATTGATGAACAACAAAATAATGATCAGCTTTTCGGAAGTATGGCTCAGTAATTCAGCCAGTGCCAGGTATTTAAGCCCGAACAGAAAAATAAGTGAAACGCTTCCGTAGGTACCGATACGGCTGTCTTTCATGATCTCCAGAATCCGGGCTTTGGTCCAGCCGCCGCCGAACCCGTCAAAGGCATCGGCAAGCCCGTCTTCATGAAATGCTCCTGTGGCCAGTACTCCGACCATTAACGAAAACAGAATGCCTGTGTAAAAACCAAAGAGCCAGGTTCCTGCCAGGTAGAAGCAGACTGAAATCAATCCGATGATCCAGCCGATAAGCGGGAAATACCGTGTTGCTTTATTCAGGTCTTCCGGATCATAATCCTTGAAAGGAGGACAGGGGAGCCGGGTGTAGAACATTAAAGCAGAGAAAAAATAGCGCAGTTCATTTTTCATTGATCAGTCCTTATGGGAAACGCCTGCACTATTGAAATCAGCCATTTCGTTAAAATACAGTATTGCGCTTTTCAGAATGGGATAAGCCAGGGCACATCCGGTGCCTTCTCCCAGCCGCATTCCCAATTGCAGCAGGGGCGTAGCGTTCAGATATTCAAGCAGGAGGCGGTGCCCGTTTTCGTCTGACTGATGACAGAACACGGCATGGGAAACAATGGCAGGCCGAAGCTTTGTCGCTACAAGCCATGCAGAGGAAGCGATGAAGCCGTCTATCAGAATCATCATGTTCCTGTCAAATGCCTGCAGCATGGCTCCGCACATCTGCGCTGTTTCAAATCCGCCAAAGGTTTGCATAACCATGAAAGGATCAGTGAGCGGACCATGGTATTGCTTTGCTTTTTCAAGGATGGCAACCTTCGTAGCTAACTGTTTGTTTTCTAATCCGGTGCCACGTCCTGTACACTGCTCTACCGGCAATCCGCATAAGCTGCTCATCATAAGTGTGGCTGAGGAAGTATTGCCTATTCCCATTTCTCCGAACCCGATTACATTACAACCTGTTGCTGCAATCTGATTTACGATTTCCGCGCCTTTTTCAAGACACTGCTGCAGTTGCTGAGATGTCATTGCCTGTGATTCCAGAAAGCTTGCCGTGCCCATCCCTGCCTTTGCCTGAACGAGGTGAGGGTGGGGCTCAAAATCAAAATTTACACCTGCATCCACAATTTTTAAGCTGATATCATGCTGGCGGCAGAAAACATTTATGGCTGCACCTCCTTGCAGGAAATTCATGACCATCTGACGGGTAACTTCCTGCGGATAGGCACTTACACCGCTTTGGGCGATACCATGATCGCCTGCAAAAACCACTACATGAGGATTGATGAGTTCAGGTGATAATGTGTTCTGAATCAGGCCGGCCTGTATAGCCAGTTTTTCAAGCAAACCCAGCGATCCCGAAGGTTTGGTTTTCTGATCTGTTTTCTGCTGAAGTTGTGTAAGGAGCATGTAATAATTTTAAATGGCAAGTATATTCAGGCAGGGTAGGGTGTTCTGAAATTTTCCAGAGAAACCGTATCCTTTTCACCGCTGTCAATATGTTTTTATGCGCTCAAAGTTCTGCAAAAAATCCTTTTGTTTCAAAATCTGTTTGCAGGGCAGAACACGGGCACAGTTTAACATATATGAAAGGTCTGACGGTTTGGATAAATCTCTTTCAGTTAATTAAAATGTGTGAAAAATGTAATAATCAGGCATGAAAATGTAATATATTTACTTGAAAATCAACCAACTTTGTATGTTAGAACGACCAGTGTTCAGGTGAAAAACCAATGCGGAACCGTGATCGGAGAAATCATGATTCCGCTCTTCATTTTTAATCCGGATCTTCATCAGATTTTCAGGCGACAGCACTGGTCCGGTTGTCCCACAATAATTAATAAACTCAAAAAAACCATCAAAGCCATGTCCAAGGACCGATCACTTACAAAAGGAGCCGACAAGAAAGAGGCACAAAAGAGCCTGAAAGAAAAGCGGGCCGATAAAAAAACCAAAAAAGATCTGAAAAGCAAAAGTTCAGAATAATACAAAACTTCAATCCGGTTTGTAATGTCAGTTACTGTTCTCAGGAAGAATATTATTTTTCAACCCGATTCCAGTCGGGTAATTGCCCGCTTTTTTGACCATGAGCCTTCAAAAGCGAATCTGATTATAAGCAGAATACTGGATTTATCAGAGAAGGAGCAAAAGGAAGAGCTGAACCATATACTGCGACGCTATGCCAAAAGGCACCGGAATATCCTGAAGATTTTTGAAAGACATTTTCAGAGAACAGAACATGTTTTACTGGAAATGGGATTTATTCCACGTGAACTCGGATTGATTAAGAAGCTGCTGATCGGGGCATTTTTTACTATGGAATATTCCATCGAATCGGCAGCTTTTTTTAATCCTTCCATGGTGATTGACCCCGATCAAAGCCGGACAGCTCCTGGAGAAATCCGTGTGATTCTGAGTTTCCGTGCCACTGGTGAAGGGCACATTTCTTCAATAGTTTTCCGTTCAGCGGTAATTAATCAGGACAACGAGATTGTCGTTGAACCCCCGGGGACGATGCTGGACTCTCCCAGCCATATAAGAAACCATATTTATCATAAAAAATCATTTCTGGAAAAGTTAAGTGAACTGGTAGATGTCACTAAAGGGAATACTCGTTTTCTCGAAGAAAACCTTCCGGATAGCTTCACTTATGAAGAGCTGAAGGTAATGATCGACCAGGCCAGGGCTGACGCGGAAAATGATGCAAACTTCCAGGTATTGCTGGAAGAGACAAAGTGGCTTGCTTCGTCTCATTATGAAATGGATTTTTCTTTGGATACCGATATTTCCGAACGGGTTATATTTCCTATAAAAGACACAGAGAAAAACGGTATTGAAGATGCTCGTTTTGTAAGATTCATTACCGACACCGGTGCGGTAATTTATTATGCGACATTTACAGCTTATGATGGGAAAACGACACTTCCCAAGTTACTGATGACGGAGGATTTCTATCATTTTAAAGTATTACCTGTACACGGCGAGGTGGTTCGCAATAAGGGTATGGCGTTGTTCCCGAGAAAAATTAACGGGAAGTATGCCATGTTGTGCCGGATTGACGGCGTTAATAATTATCTCGCATTGTCTGACAATATTAACCGCTGGCGGAGTGCTGTAAAAATTCAGTCACCCCGGTATCCATGGGAATTTGTGCAGATAGGGAATTGCGGTTCACCTGTCGAAACGGCATCGGGCTGGCTGGTTATTACGCACGGGGTAGGGCCTATGCGTGAATATGTTTTGGGCGTATCCTTGTTTGATCTTGAAAATCCCTCCCGCGAAATCGGACGATTGAAACAGCCACTGCTTGTTCCTAATCAGAAAGAGCGGGAGGGATATGTCCCGAATGTTATTTATTCATGCGGTTCTGTTATTCATAACGGCCACCTGATTATTCCGTATGCCATGTCTGATTATGCGTCTACGTATGCCGTTGTAAACCTGCAGGAGCTGCTGGACGAGCTGATGGGAGCTTCCTGCCGGATTTAAGACAGCTGAAAAACTTCTTCATACGCTTCCAGTAATGATAAATGCGAAATCAGATACGCCAGGGTACTTTCTGCACCCTGGTTGCGGTTGATTCCATACACTTCAAGTCCGTCACAGCACCCCTTGGTTTCGTGATCATATAAACTGACCCTCAGGTCATTTTCACCCAGAAACCACATAAAGCAAATGTGCAGATGCTGAATGTGCTCTTTGTTTTTGGTAAGGCGGAAAGCCTGATGGAACATAAGCACCATGGCCAGTGCATCAAGCGGCTGTTGGGCAAACTGAGAAGGTTCACCATCTTTTGTATACCACTTCTCATTACCGATAATGGATAAATAACCATTCTTAAGCGTTATACCTGAAAGAAATTCCATACTCTCCAGTCCGGTCTTCAGCACGGTATCATCATTCAGGAATTCAGCCGCGTGCAGCAGCGCCAGTGGGAGAAACGCGTTGTCGTAAGCAAGTAAAGATTCAAACCAATGCCAGTTTTCAGTACGGTGCTGCGCATACTGGGTGGTCAGTTTTTTGGTCAGGTTCCGAAGACGTTCGATCATCGGGTCATCAGACGGGTTGCTTTTTAGATAATGGCAGATACCCACAATGGTATTGGCAATACTCCGGATAGACAGCAGTGTCTCAAAGTTGGGAGCTGCATCGAAGAAAATTTCCTTGCCGGTTTGATAATAGGCGTCATTAGGGGCATTTCCGAGTAAATAGCCGAGTGACCAGATGGCCCTTCCGAAGGAGTCTTCTGAACCACATTCATCCTGAAAAGTCCGGTTAAAGCTAAGAAAATTACGGAAAGTGCCGTTTTCGTTCTGCATGTAGTTTATATAGCTCAGATAAGTAGGCGAGAGTTTAAGCGCCAGCGGGTGTTTATTCCGTTTATAGGCCATCAGCACCATCAGCAATGCACGTGCGTTATCATCAAGACAATAACCTTCTTTCAGATTGGGAATACCATACTTCGCATGCTGAATAATCCCGGTGTCATCGGTCATTCTCAGAATGTGATCCAGCAGAAACGGAGGAAGAATCAGCGGGTCAAGAATGGATTCCTGGGGGGTGATGACAGCTTGCGGTTCTTCCAGAATCTGTTGTGCCAGATTTACATATTTAATCCCGATTTTAGGCCAGGTTATTTTTCTGCCAAACAGAAAAGCGTTTTGTCTCAGTTGACGGTGCGATTCAGGATTATCAAACAGATAAAGCAGAATCCCGGATAATCCCTGATGATCATTAAAATTAAACAGACGGCCCCGTCCTTCCGACAACAATTCAGAGGCGTGCCAGTAGGGGGTTGAAAGCACGGCGGCACCGACACCCACTGCGTAGGTAAGTGTTCCGCTTGTAATCTGCGCTTCGTTAATATAGGGCGTTATATAGATATCCGTAGCGGAAAGATATTTGAATAACTCGGTCTGGTCAACAAACTCATTCAGAAAAAGTACCTGTTTGTCAATACCAAGCTTTTTGGTCAGGTTCATCAGGAATATTCTGTATTCCTCGCCAGAGTGGCGGATAACATTAGGGTGTGTTTTTCCCAGAATAATATACAGGAGGTCAGGGTGCTTTTCAACTACGGCAGGTAATGCACGCAACACGGTTTCAATTCCCTTATTTCTGCTTATAAAACCAAAGGTCAGCAGTACTTTTCTGTTCAGTAATTTGAGTTCCTTTTTGGATTGTATCTGATTGAAAACAAGATCAGGTACACCGTGTTCTATCAGCCTTATTTTTGCGGCAGGGACATGATAAACCGATTGCAGGAATTCGACAGCTGTATTTGACATGACCACTACCGAATGAGCAATCTTGCATATCTCAATCAATATTGCCTTTTCATTGTAAGAAGGTTTTTTTAATACCGTATGCAATGTTACGACCAGCGGGATTTTTAATCTGTAGAGCAAGGGTAGAATGTAAATGCCGCTTTGTCCTCCGAAGATGCCGAACTCATGTTCCAGTATGCAAAGATCGGCCCGGCTGTGGTTAATAAAATTGACCGCCTCAAGATAGTCGGTTTGCTGCTCCTGCCTGATGCTGAACTTGACTTCTCTGGGGTAAGAATATTCCTGGTCATGATCGTTAATGGCGATGACAATGTTTGTTCCGTTGTCGGGATCACCGTTTGTAAAGGCTTCTACCAGGTTTTTTGTAAAAGTGCCGATTCCACATTCTCTTGGTGGATAAGTGCCTATAAATGCTGCTTTCATTACGTGGATTTTAGTATGGGAGCGTTCGGGTCAGTATGTACTGACCGGATATTATATATATAAACACAGGATCAGTACAATTGTTTTGATCCTGGTAGTATATAAGTAACGTGTTATTGATATACGTATTATCGGTCGGCCCATCTGTAATCTCATTATTTAATAAATAAATGACCCGATGGACAACTATTAGCCCCTTATAACTGTTATGATAAAGGAACACAACATCTGAGCCTCACCAGGCATCATATTCTTCTGTTTAGTGTTCGTATATTCATCAACGTTGTTTCAGGTTCATAACTGAATCTCATCTGCATTATCAAGCATTCCATTCACATTTAATTACAAAAAAGATGTTTAAGCTACCCACAGAACATGCCTACGAGGTAGGCCAACGCGTTATTTCAAAAGTCAATCCGGATATTATCATGATTATCAGGCGGTACATTGACCGTATTTACTATTGCCGGTCCGTTGGAAGTAATGAAAAGGACTACGTCTTTTTTGAAAGGGAAATCATTCCTGTTCCTATTGACCGGTAGGGGAAATCTGCATGAATAGCTTTCCGTAGAAAACAGGAGTTGTTATCATCCTTTACTGATTATATGGTTTTGTATATCAAATACATGGTTTGTGACAGATGTAAAAAGATTGTAGAAACCATTCTGGAGACTCTACAGCTGAAACATGGTGTTATTGAACTGGGGGTTGTGGAATTGGAGATGCAACCCGATGTGCAGCAATTGGAAAAACTACGGAAAAGCCTGTCTGCAACCGGCCTTGAACTGCTGGATAACCGACGGAGTATTCTGGTTGAGCGTACTAAAAATGTTATCATAGAGCTTGTTCATTATGTGGACAAGCTTCCTGTGATCAATTATTCCGACTATATCAGCACTAAACTTAATTACGACTATACCTACCTGGCCAATATCTTCTCATTGGAGCAGGGCGTCAGCATCAGGCAGTTCATCATCCGTCACCGTATAGAAAAAGTAAAACAATTATTAAGCAACAATGAGCTTAGTCTGAAGGAAATTTCAGACCTTTTGCATTTCAGCAGTACCGCACATTTGTCCAATCAGTTTAAAAAGCAGACGGGCATTTCACCGGGAGTATTCCGCAAACAGAAGATGATCAGGCTGTGTCCGCTTGACCGGATATGACGGAGAAAATGCGGGAGAGAATACGGTCTGAAATTCCGATCAGTCAGGTTGTGGCCCAGGTTTATAAAAGCAGGTTGTGCAGTGATTAATCGAATGAAGCCCGTGAATACAGCTTCGGATTGTTTTGGTTATGTTCTTAAAAATGTTATATTTGTCACTTGTGTGATCATAACTAAATTCCAAATGACTTCGTTTAAAAAAGGTTCCTTTATCAGAAAAGCAAAAGATATCAGTATCAGTAGTGCATTGACAATCACTTTGTTGTCTTCAGGTATGATTTTCCAGCGTTGTACATCCACTCAGGATGAAGCCCCGGCAGGGTCTTATGAAGAAGTGAGTTATACCAAAGGTGTCCGTTCGGTAATTACAGAAGTGGCCCCGGGTGAATTCAAAATAACAGATGAAGTAAGCGTACCGGCAGATTCAGCGGTTGCGATCGTGAACTATCTTGACGGCCATACCGATACCCTGGATGTGACTGCTTCAAAAGCACTGATTGACCAGGAGATAAGTAACGGTGCCGGTTTCAGCAGCCATAATGCATTGTCGAGCATGCTCATGTATGGCGGGATGGGCTTTATGTTGTCCCGTATGATGAATAACGGATACATGAATCAGTACCGCAACAGCGGACAGGCGGCTTCATCTGTATATAATAATCCGGCTACTTATAACAAATCGCAGGGAGTCATGCAGGATGTAAACAAATCCCGTACTGCCCGCACCGTCGGTACAAGGCCGGCCAGTGGCAAAAGCGGGTTTTTCGGAGGCAGAACCACCGGAAGCGCAGCCAGCTGATATTTTGTTATTTTAAGACTAAAAATTACGGTATGGCCTTGTGCCACTTATCGTTATATGGATTATGATTGAATTAAAACCACTGAAACAACGCCCTGATGCTCTTTTGAAAGAAACAGGGTGGGACTGGATGCTTGGTACGGATACTACACCTTATGTAACCAATGAAATGGTCAGCATAAGCAATGAAGCGGCAGCGTCGTATTATGAATCGGCGGGACAGTTGTATGAAATGCTGGTAGATGCAGGGCAGTATATGATCGATAACCAGCTGTTTCGTGAAGCAGGAATTCCTGAAAACCTGGTAGAGATAATCAGGCTTACCTGGGAAGATGACCGTCATATTCATTTGTACAGTCGTTTCGATCTGGCATTTCAGCCGGATGGCAACCAGGTGAAAATGATAGAATGTAATGCGGATACTGCCACTTGTCTGCCGGAAACCGCAGTAGTACAATGGGCGCAGCTGCGTAGTAATCAACTGGATGAAAGCCTTCAGTTTAATACATTGCATGAAAGCCTGACGGCACAGTTTGTGTATCTCAAAGAAGTAAATCCAGATCTGACACCTTCTGTATTGTTTTCAACACTCCGGGGTTATCCGGAAGATGACAGCAATGTTGCCATATTAATGGAAGCAGCCAGAGAGGCTGGTTTTGATGTGGATTTTGCTTATGTCGATGAGGTTGAGTTTACAGAAGATGAAGGTGTTTTCCTGTTTGAATCCGGTAACTCACGTTTCGTGCGGTTTGATTTCTGGTTTAAACTGGTACCCTGGGAGTATATCGGGGAGGATGAACCTGCACTCGCGGCGTTACTGACGTCCCTGGTAAAAAACAGGAAAGTCGTGATTCTGAATCCGGCTTATACTTTGTTGTTTCAGTCAAAGTATATCCTGAAGGTATTGTGGGACCTGTTTCCTTATCATCCGTTATTGCTGCAAACCGAGCGTTATCCGCTGTCACATAAAAAGTGTGTGAGCAAGGTGATGTTTGGCCGGGAAGGAGCCAATGTGACGATCCATGAAAGAGGGGGAGAGGTTATACAGAGCAATGATGGCGACTATGCCGGCCAGAAGCGGATTTATCAGGAATATATCGAGTTTCCCTCAGATAAGGCCGGGAATGCCTACCAGGCCGGTGTGTTTTTTGTGGGAGAGCCTTGTGCTCTGGGTTTTCGCAGAGGAGGGAAAATTCTGGATAATACTGCGCAGTTTGTCGGACATATTGTCGGGTAACTGCAAAACCGGAAATATGAAACGAGAGCCCCGGATTTAGTCAGGGCTCTCGTTTTCTTTGAGGTAAGATTAGGTTTAAGCCTGTTTCACGTATTGAAGATTGAGTAATAATTTTACTTCTTCACTCAATGCGATACCGCCGGTTTCTGTAAGCATTGAAAAACTAACACCGAAATCTTTCCGGTTGATTTTACCGGTCAGTGAAAAACCGGCGCGGGTGCCTCCCCATGGATCCTGAGCAATGCCACCAAGCTCGGCATCCAGCACTACATTTTTACTTATGCCGCGCATGGTCAGAATACCCGAAACCTTATAGTTTTCGTCATCGGTCTGCTCAATTTTCTCACTTTCAAAAGTCAGCTGAGGATAATTTTCAGCATCGAAAAAATCATTGGCTTTCAGGTGTGCATCTCTTTGCTCATTATTGGTACTGATAGAGTCAATATCAGCTGAGAAATGCGCTTTTGCAGTAGTGAAATCATTTTCTGATGTTTCAATCGTACTGTTAAACGTATTGAATTGTCCGGTTACGGTAGAAATCATCAGGTGCTTTACTTTAAACTGAATTTCGGAATGTGAAGGGTCAATTACCCAGGAAGTAGTACTCATTGGAATTGTATTTTAAATAGTTGATATTTATTCAGTGCTGACATTCTCTGTTTGCCTGAAGGTGATTATTTTTCAAATGGAAACCAGAAATATTGCTCTTTAAAGGTTCTGTAAAAGTAAACTATTCATTTTTTAAAACAGATAACTAACAAAAAGGATAGTGGTATCCTCTGAGATAGTATTAAGTACTTGCACTATTCATGGATAGTTAGAAGTCCGACAGAGGATTGGCTCTCACTTCCTGCTGAACGAAATGCGGTTATATCGGCCTGGCTTTTGTATGAGCAGAGATACCTCTATGCTCTTCAGTTACTGCTATTTTCGTGTGAACATAAATTATATTGTGAGCAGTCAGACCTGTCGCATAGGTCATTTGCCCGTAAATTTTTTTTTGTACGCATTTCCGGATGACAATACTTTTATTTTTCTTTTTTGATATTTTTCACCCACATTTGCGTGAAATTTTAAATCTCTCCTAAAAGTAATTTGTAAATTAACACTGTAGTATGAAGAAAATAACAGAGATAATAATTGCATTTATTACGGTAATTGGTATCATAGAAACCGCCGAAGCACAGCAAGGGTTTAATGTAAGTGTCAAAGGAACACCTCAGTTCAGTACTCTTACCGGTGATGTTGCTTCAGGTCTTAATAAAAAAAGCACTTTTAAAGCCAGTTATGGTGTAGGGGCTGAGTATAATTTCACGGATAATTATGGTTTGGGAATGGATATTTTATTGGCCAGTCAGGGGCAGAAATATAAAGTAACCATTCTGGAGTTTCAGCAGAAACTGTCTTATATCAAAGTACCTGTCTATTTCACTTATGTCACTGATCCTTCTAAAACAGCGTCATTTTATGGAAAAATCGGCCCTCAGATAGGCTTTCTGACAGCCGCGAAATACAATGCCTTAGGCCTGAAGCCGAATAACAAATTTATGTACAAAGATGTGGTTTTTGGAGGAATGGCCAATGCCGGGGTTCAGTTCAGACTCAATGAGAAGCTGTTTCTGCAGACCGGCTTGTATTTTGATTATGATTTCAGCAATGCTGTCATTAGCGACATTGCCGGTGTGAATATTAATATAGTTTCTGCACATAATATGAATGCGGGCGTACAGTTAGGACTAAAATACCGGTTTTAATATTTCGATGAAGACCAGATAATAAATGCCATTTCGTACGCGGGATGGCATTTATTATGATGTGGTATTGCCTAATGCCCTTTAGGTTTACTGAACCTGCGTTCGTACGTTATAATACAATTTCCATATATTTTGCCCCGGCCATGGGGTTAAAGCAGTAAGGCGGAATTTCGTAAAATCCGGCGGACTGGTACATGCTGATCGCTTTTGTCATCTCTTCAATTGTATCCAGTCTCATTTTTTTATAACCGAGCGCCCTGCCCAGTTGCAACGATTGGTTCAGTAAGGTATAGCCGATCCGCTTTCCGCGCATGGAGTTACTTACATACAGTCTTTTCAGTTCTGAAATTCCTTCTTCCAGAAATCTTACACCGGCACATCCTACTACCGCATTGTCCTGGTAAGCGAGGACTAATCCGCCGGTGGGTAAATTGTACTTTTTGCTGATATTTTCAAGTTCTTCATCAAAATCCTGAAATGATATATCGAAACTCAGGGAACCGGCATACTCCTGAAACATGACTTTCCCATGCTCAAACTCTTCTGCTGATCGCGCAATTTTGTATTGAATGGTTGTTTGCATTTTATAATCAATGATGCTGTTTTGGCAAATTATGGATTTGCTGTTGAAAAATAACAGCAGAACCGGCAAAAAAATGCAGATTGATCTGCACTATTATTTTGTAAGTTTTACCGGATAAATGCCGGAAAATGTTCTAACTTTCCTGACGCTTTATCAGAGGAATATTTGTCATGCACAAAGATTTTATTTTGCTCACCCGCAAGCTGATTACCCGTTGCACTATTGCAGAAAGACAGTAAATCACCTTCAGGGGGAAATTAATACATCAGAAATTGTTTATATGGAACCGAAACAGGTGATCAATAGTATCCACATTATGCCGGCAACTTCCTGCTTAAAAATAGAACAGATACTCAAACCTGTCCGTTTACCGAAAGGTCATTTGTTAATCAGGGCAGATAAAATAGAACCCTCACTGTATCTGATAAAATCGGGAATTGTGAGGGCGTACATGATGCGGGAGGATCAGGAAGTCACTTTCTGGTTTGGAACCGAGGAGGAAATTATTCTTTCCATGCGCAGTTATACGGAAGATAAGCCCGGTTATGAAAACATTGAATTACTGGAAGATTGTGAACTTTTTCAAATAAAAACCGCTGATTTACGGAAGCTGTTTGCCGAAGATATCGATATAGCCAACTGGGGGAGGAAGCTCGTCGAACGAGAACTTATCAAAACCGAGCAAAGGCTCATTTCCAAACAGTTCAAAACGGGTAAGGAGCGCTATCTGGAACTTATGGAACAGCATCCCGGCTTGCTGCATCGGGTGCAGCTGGGCCATATTGCATCCTATCTGGGAATTACACAGGTAAGTCTGAGCAGGATAAGGGCTGAAATCCGATAATTATAGAAAGTGGAATGATTATGGAAACAGGAAGAAAATAACGATCATAAAAAACTGAAAGGGTGATATTCTCAGATGGTGAGCGTATTCCGGACCGACACTAATTACCAGTATTGAGCATCGGGTACTGTGTAGTAGTTCGTATCTTTTTCGGTTTGCCATGGAGCTAATCTGAATTCCCATTGGTCATATTTACCTTCCAGCCACATACGTTCAGATCTTTTTCCCCACGGATAGTAAATCAGGTATTCCTTGTCCTGAAGTGTTATTTTTCCGAATAAACAGGCTTTTGATAAACCAGACACACCATTGGTATAATTCACAGCTTTTGTAAAGGTGATGCTGCTGCCTGCCGGAATGGTATCGAGGAGTGTTACTTCAGGCGGACTGAGCTTTGAACGGTCAACATACCATTGAAAACCGGCATAAGCCGAATCCAGGACGATATAAGGAAATTTGCCGTCCGGCACGTCCTTTTCTGTCATTAGAAAAATATCCTGGTTGGTAATGACCGTCTGATTAATGTACTGTTTGAAAGGGGCCACCTGATGTAGACTGGTGGATTTTGTTTTAATGGTTGCATACAGAAAAAAGATAAACAACCCGGCACCGCCGATGATGCAACGCTTAATGATTGTATATAATCTCTGATTGTCCATTAGGGTTTATTTATATTCGTATGATACGATGTTTATGCCGTAAAACGGAGCATAGTCCCATAGGTTAGGAAAATCACTCCTTCATCCTCCTAAGTAACATACTGCCTTCTGTATAGGGCTTTATCATCCAGCCTGATGATCAGGTGTACAAATATAGGTACCAATTTGTGAACTGCGTCCCGTCATTTTTGCCGGATAATTTTCTGGATCCGTTCAAAACCGGATGCTTCCGGGATAAATATCTGTAAAATAAACAGGGAACAAGCCTGCTCAGGTGTCTTATTAAAAAGAAACACGCTGTTTATAAATGGAATTCAATCAGATCATTATAACATTCATTGTGGGAGGACTGGTATTATTGTCCTTTCTGAAGATAGGCAATGCCGTTAAAGTTAACCGGAAAGGAAACCTGTATTTCGGACTATTTACTTTGCTTTGGTCTACTTTCTGGCTTGATGAAATGATCATACCTCCTCCTTTATATAACGATGGTTTTATATTTATCACTGTAAAGTTTCTGCAGTTTCTGGTCGCGCTGGTGTTTTATCTGAGTGTGAGGTTTTATACCGGTCCCGGGGAAAAATTCACAGGAAAAGATACTTGCTTTTTGATTATTCCCTTGCTTTTTCTGGTGTTGCTGATGTGTAAACCACTCATCGGTGAAGATGATTTTATGACCTGGTATATACCGCTGTTTCTGGGGCATTCCCTATTTTACACCTTGCTGGCTTACCGGAGGATTGAAAAGCACCAGAATACCATTGAACTGTATTTTTCGAATAAAGAGCCTGTTAACCTGAGCTGGATTAAATATATCATATATGCATTTATTGCTTCCTCGGTAGTGGTTATTGTCTATACGATCTTTATGCCGGCGGGGGCGTTAAATGTATACATTAACCTGTATTTTCTGATGATCGTCTATATGGTTGCCTTTTATTCAATCAGGCAGAAGGAAATATTTCCACAGAATCCTGAGGTGAATAACCAGATAGAAACAGCTGATTTTGCGGAAATCAGCGTGTCAGGGCCTAAGCATAAATTAATGCATGATGCCGATCTCGAGCTTCTGAAACAGGCACTGCTGGAGTTGATGGAAACAGAACAACCTTATCTTGACAGCGAGCTCACCCTGATGAAAATGGCTGAGAAGATGAAGATTTCAAGTCATCAGCTTTCTTATGTGATGAACAGTGGTTTCGGTGAAAACTTCTTTCATTTTGTTAATAAATACAGGGTAAGAAAAGCAGGGGAGCTGTTGATGAATCCCGGATTTGATCATCTTAATATCGTAGCCATAGGCTTTGATTCGGGTTTTAATTCCAAAACTTCTTTTAATACTACTTTCAAAAAAATTACTTCATACACACCGACAGAATACCGTAAAAACCGCTCATTATTATAAGTGTGATTCATTCTTTGTTTGATTTATGGTGTGTTATGATTTGCTGGTTATGTTGTTCGGATCTATAAACCGGGGCATTTGTACCTGTTTTGTGGCGTAATTTTGGAACCGGAAATTCAATATCTGAAATGAAAGAGACATTCGCTGTAATTACCGGAGCAAGTCAGGGTCTGGGAAAATCATTTGCCCGGGAACTCGCCAGAAAGAAAACCAATCTGATATTGATCAGTTTGCCGGATGAGGGCTTGCCCAGGTTATGCGATCGGCTGGAAGAAGAGTTTGGAATCAGGGCTTTTTATTTTGAAACTGACCTTAGTGTAAAAGAAAATGTTCTGATGCTGGCCCGACAAATCAATCAGGACTTCAGTGTGAGCCTGCTGATTAATAATGCCGGAGTGGGAGGCACTAAAAAATTTGACGAAGCATCCTCTTCTTACATTGAGAAAATTATACAGATCAATGTCATGGCAACTACACTGCTGACACATCAGTTATTGCCCAATCTGAAAAACCAGAAAAGAGCCTGTATTCTGAATGTGTCAAGTCTTGCGGCTTTTTCGCCGATTGGCTATAAAACGGTTTATCCGGCTTCAAAAGCCTTTATTCATTCGTTTTCGCGCGGACTTTGTGAGGAGCTGAAGGGAACAAATGTATTGGTGAGTGTCGTGAACCCCGGACCGATGATGACCAATGAAGACAGCACACGCAGGATTCTGGCACAGGGATTTTTTGCGAGGATAACCTCCCTGAACCCCGACAAAGTGGCCCGCTGCTGTATCAGACAACTGGAGAAACGTGATACGGTCATTATGGTAGATTATTTTAGCTGGCTGTTTCTTAAAATTGTCCCCGGTTGGGTGATGCTTCCGGTATTAACCGGTAAAATCAAAAAAGAACTGGCTGTAGCGAAATGAAAAAAATATTCATCACAGGTATTTCAGGATTGCTGGGTACTAACCTGGCAAATGCACTGCTGGAACAGGGATATCATTTAACTGCTGTCATCAGAAAGCCCGGCAGGTATGCCGGAAATAAAACGGAACGGCTGAGGCTGATTCCGATGGATTTGTGGGGAGATTATGACAGCTATCTGCAGGAAGCGGATGTGGTAGTGCATATCGCTGCCGAAACGGCCACCGATCTTATCCGTTATTCTGATTACGATAAAATCAATTATCAGGCTACCATCCGGTTATTTGAAAAAGCTGAAAAACTTCGCGTACCACAGTTTATTTTTATCAGTACCGCCAACACGATCGGATACGGTGATACGGAGTTTCCCGGAAGCGAGCTGCAGAAAATAAAGAAACCTTTTGTGAAGTTGTTTTATGCTCAGAGTAAACTGAAGGCCGAAAAGTTCTTACTCTCCCGGGAAAGTCAGATGCAGGTGAAAATCCTGAATCCGACGTTTATCATTGGTCCGCATGACATTAAACCCACTTCAGGCAGACTTATCCTCATGGCTCTTAACAAACGCCTCGTATTCTGCCCTCCGGGAGGTAAGAATTTTGTACCTGTAAAGGATGTCGTGGCCGCCATTATCCTTGCTTTTGAGAGAGGGGGCAGTGGTGAAAGATATCTGATAGCCGGAGAAAACCTCTCATACAAAGCATTTTTTACGAAGCTTGGAAAGATTACCAATCAGAAGCAACTCCTCATTCCGGTTCCTGCACCTGTACTGTTAATAGCCGGATTCGCTGGCGAAATACTGAGGTTTTTCAATCTGAAAACCCATCTGAGCCTGAGTAATATGAAGGCCCTCTGTACAAAATGTTATTATGGGAACCAGAAATCAGTCAGTGAATTAGGTATTGAATACTCTTCTCTGGATACAGCTGTGGAAGAAAGTGTGGCTTATTTTAAACGGAACAGAAAGCATGAAAGAAAGTAATTATCTCCGCAATACGATTGAATTGAAAGCAGAAAACCGGATAGTACGTCGCGTTCTGACGCAATATGCCTGTATCTGCGAATGGGAAAAAGGCTGCGAAATTTTTAAGGAACTGTATGTCCTCAATAACGGAAACAGGATTGTTCACCGGGACCTGGAAAGTGAGGTGGATTATATTTATGACCTCGTTGCAGTAAATGACAGCACTGTGCTGAATATTGAGGCAGTAGCTTTTTCTTCAGATCCTGGTACCGGAGAATGGCGGATCCGGTCGGGGCAGTATATCGACAGGGTTAAAGGCAGGATCAAAGCCATGGCGGAGAAGATCCGGGAAGGATGTATTTCCGAAGCAAATCCGGAATGGCAGTTTTATCAGGTTTGAGATAATAGTGTTATGGTGAGGATACAGGAAATCATGAAGGCTGAAAGCCGTTGAATATCATTTTTTAACATTTGTAAAATAATATCATTTCAGGAAAGCGGATATTTGCAGAAAACAAATGATATTAATAAGATGAACTGGATTATTTTAATTTTAGCCGGACTGTTTGAAATTGGTTTTACATCTTGTTTGGGAAAAGCAAGAGAGGCAACCGGACAGGAAATGTATGCATGGTATATCGGATTTTGTATTTCGCTGGTAATTAGTATGCTGTTGCTGATGAAGGCCATTCAGACACTGCCTATCGGAACTGCCTATGCCGTATGGACCGGTATCGGCGCGGTGGGAACAGTGCTGATGGGTATTTTGATATTTAAAGAACCAGCAGATTTCTGGCGCGTATTCTTCATTCTGACGCTGATCGCATCCATCATCGGTCTGAAGGTAGTATCACCTCACTAATTCAGGCAATCAATTACCCCGGG
>JBEBXQ010000057.1:0-27875 GCA_040391535.1 Telluribacter sp.
TACAAGATTTTACCCCTCATTAAACAAAATTATCCCCCATATCTCTTCGTGAAAGACTTCATATTTGTATTGTCAACCTTCCTCTGCTTCGTCGTTACATTTTCTAGAAGTTCGTAAAATTTATTCTATACACAATCTCTGTGATGCGATAGGCAATCTGATTGCTGATTTGTCATCCTGCATTTTAGAACACTTAAACCAAGTACCTGAAAAAACCTGAGATTATCTGTGATTTATAACATCAGCATAGCCGATAGTCCCAACCAATACAGCAGCCCGGTATTCCGGGTTATTCATTTTTTATGTTCTTGTCTGAATGCATACCAGAATTAAATCAATTGTAAAATCTGCGTGTAATTAATGTCCTTTCAGATTTACACGCGCTTTGACAAATCTCAAGTTATAGTGGAAATCTATGTACAAATCAATTTTAGCAGACCCTCCTCTTCAGAATCAGGACTTTACTTCACAGTAAAGCAATAAAACAATCAGTTAATAATCAAACACTTAGTAACCAAAAAGAACAGTTAAAACAACCATGACTTTAAACTTAAGTAACCCAGTATGAAACAAAATTTACACATTGCCCTCATGGCCCTTCTGGCCATTTCCATATCGGTTTCCGGTATCAGGGCACAATCTCCCGGCGGGGTCGCTCCTGCGGCCTGGTACAGAGCAGGTTCAGCTGTCTACTCAGATGCGGGCAGTACATCGGCAGCTGACAATGCGACTGTGCAGCAATGGAACGATCACACAGGCAACTTCCCTCTTTTACAAGCCACAACGGGCTACCGGCCTGTTTTTTCCAATGCTACCACATTGGCAAACTTTAATCCCACGGTCACCTTCGACGGTAGCAATGACTGGATGCAATTTACAGCTGGTGCTCTTACGAATATAATTGATCGCGCCGACGGTACTCTTTATGCTGCCGGATATGTCAATCGGCAGAAAGGAAGCGGCTTTGCCGGTTTTCATGCCAGTATGGACTTCCCCGGCTTGCACATGTATACCAACTATAAACTGCTGTTCTTCACATCAGGAGGCCCTGGTTATCAGGGGCAAAGTGAAGATGTCATGCAGGCCGGCACTTTCTTCTCTGCGGGAAGCGGGTGGCTCAATGCGGCAGGAGCCACAAACTCTTATGCTGCGGCCACAGTTTCGCTGAATGGAACAAGAAAGGAATACAATGCCTCCAATATTTACAATGCCAATACCAACAATGCCTACAGAGATTTCCGGATTGGCAGAGACAGTAACTATGGCGCATTCAGCGGACAACTGAATGAAATTATGATTTTTGAGGACCGCCTGACGCCAGACCAAATGGATCGGGTAGAGACCTATCTGGCCGTCAAATACGGAACTACCTATGCCAAAGGTATAAGAGATTACAAAAATGCTGCCGGCACTACGGTATGGGATGCCACAGCGCATACAGGTTTTCATCATAATATAGCCGGTATAGCAAGGGACGATGCCGGTGCACTATACCAAAAGCAATCCTGGAGCACTAACCCGGGCCAGCAGGTGCTGATTGGTGTTGGAGGTTTGGCCAATACCAATGCAGCAAACAGCGGAACACTTACTGACGGACAGTATCTGATCTGGGGGGATAACGGACTGGACAAAGCTCCGACAATTGCCACAACTGAATTCACAGGTCTTTCGCATCATTTTGCCGCAATCTGGAAAGTACAGAATAGTGGATCGGTTGGTACAGTAAGAATAGCATGGCCTAAGAGTTTTGGTAGCCTGACCCTGATCCAAAGTAGTGATGCCATTATCGATGGCTCTGATGCTACCACTTCAATGGCAGCAAATGAAATTACCATCAATGATATCGTTTACAATTATGCAGATGTAACGCTGGATGGTGGTTCATTTTTTACATTTGGTGCAAAACTGGCAGGGCCAGGTGGTGTTACGGCAGGTCTGATGATGTGGCATAGAGCTGATGACGGTACGACAACACCAGGACCCAAAAATATATGGAAAGATATTTCAGGTTTAGGAAGGGATGTTACACAAAACAATAATGCAGCTTATCAGCCTTCTCTCGTAACCAATGCAAGTCATTCGGCAGACAGTAAGCTATACAGCTTCAATTTCAACCCGTTCTATTATTTCGACGGTTCGAACGACTTCTTCTACAGAGAGGGTGATTTATATTTCCCTGATATCAATAGTGCCGGGTCGACCTACGGCGTAATGTTCAATTCCAACAGAGGAGGCTGGCATACACCCTATGGCTGGGCCGACGATGATCCGAATTTCTTCAGATGGGATGGACGCTATGAAGTATGGAGAGACAACTCCCGCCCACTGATGACCAATGATATGGACGCCCGCACCCTGCCAGCTAACATAGGAGGGATGTCGTGGAGAGGTAACGGTATCAATGGCATCTACATGAATATTGACGGTAAAACATACAGTACTACCAGTTATAACATCGGTACGCTCAACAATAACCGGACCCCTCCGAATTTCGCAATTGGCTCAGAAGGCCACAACCTACAAGGGGCTGGCAATGAGCACCACCAAGGGGGGATTTCTGAAGTGTTTGCCTACAGCGTCGATCACCAAAACTCTACCGGTGACGAAAAACAAAGGATCAATTCTTACTTAGCGATCAAGTACGGCATCACACTGAAAGATGAGGCCGGCACAGGAGTTCCGAACTATCTGAGCAGTAATTCGGATGTGGTTTGGGATGCGACAGCCAATGCAGACTATAACAACAATATCGCCGGTATTGCCCGGGATGAGAACAGCGCACTTCATCAGAAGCAGTCACACAGCAACAAAGACGGGCAGCAAGTTTTGATCGGTACTACAGGACTGGCCAATACCAATGCTGCAAATACCGCCACACTCGACCAGGGACAGTTCCTGGTTTGGGGTGATAACGGACTGGCAAAAGCTCCATCTGTTGCAATCACAGGAATATCCGGCGTAAATTATCGTTTTGCTTCAGTTTGGAAGGTTCAGAATACAGGTACTGTAGGAAATGTAAGAGTGGCCTGGCCAACAGGGCTTACCAATCTTACATTGGTGCAAAGTACAGATCCGGCATTTGGAACGGTAACCTCATCATCTGATATGACGGTAAATACGGAGACTATTAACGGTGTGGCTTACAATTATGCAGATGTTACACTGCCTGATGGTACATATTTTACCTTTGCCGCACAGCTGAACGGCCCCGGTGGTGTCAGCCTGGACTTAAGAGTTTGGCTAAGATCAGATGCAGGGTTTACACCAGCTACCTGGACAGATTTTTCTGGAACTAACAACGACTACACGCAAACCAATGCCGCCCGCCAGCCGTTTGTTGCTTCCGACCTGTACAACTTTAATCCGGCTGTGGATTTTGGCACGACAGGTACCGATGCACGTTTTATGGTGGTCCCTTCCGGCAAACCCTATTCGGCCAATGGCACCAATAGCACCATCTTTACGGCAACAACTAACAGGTCATTTGGAGGTTACAGAGATATTATTGGATTTGGCGGAACAACAACGGGAACAGGTTTAACTGGTGCCGATCTTCCGGCCTTTACTAATCTGGGTACAAATACGGTACTGTATCCCCATCCTACGTCTCCGGGTTATGATCCCATTCAATTGAACAGACTATATCTTGATGATGTCTCGTTTACCGTTGGAACACCAGGAATAAAATTTGGGAAAAACGGACTAGCTAATACTGTTAATTCTACACTCTCTGCAGGCCAGGCATTGCATGCCAATGGTAGTATATTAGGGGCTCAGCCGGAAGTCAGAGACGGATTGATAGGAGAAGTAATCGCTTATGAAAGAGATCTTTCCCTGGATGAAAAAGTAAGAGTAAGAAGCTATGTAGCCATTAAATATGGTATTACGCTTGCCCACGATTATGTGGCAAGTAATGGTACAACTATATTCTGGGATACAACTGCTAATACTGGATATAACCGTAACATTGCCGGTATCGCCAGAGATGATAACGGTTCAATGTATCAGAGGCAGTCCAACAGCATCAATCCCGGCCGTCAGGTGGTTATCAGCACTACCGGGTTGGCTAACACGAATGCGTCCAATACTACCGGCTTAAGCAATCAGCAGTTCCTGGTTTGGGGAGATAATGGCCTGGCCAAGGGTCCTGCTGTGACCTTTGCTACAATCGGAGGCTTGCCTTACAACCGCTTCGGAGCTATCTGGAAAGCTCAGAATACAGCATCGGTAGGTACTGTAAGGGTGGCCTGGCCTGCGGGATTGACCAACCTTAAGTTAATCATTAGCGATGATGATAACATCACTACGGATGATGATGTGTATGATATGACCGGCACGCAAACTATAAACGGTGTAGATTATGCTTATAGAGATGTAACGATTAAGGATGGCCAGTACTTCACTTTCGCTGCCTTTGTACAGGGGCCTGGTGGTATAACCAACAACCTAAGCCACTGGTATAGAGCTGACAAATTAACGCAGTCTGGTGGTGATGGTACAGATCTGACTATCTGGACGGATTTTGCAACCGGTGTCGAGGTAACTCCGTTTGGCGCAGCACCACTACCCAAGTTCAAAACAGGAGAAGCTACCCACTTCAATTTCAACCCCGGAATTGAGTTTACGGCCACCAACCAGAAAATCGGGAACATCACCGAGCCTACTGTTTCTTCCCTTGATTTCGAGATCTTTACCCTTACCAAGCAAGGAATGGGTGGCACAAGGTTCTTTAATATAGGGATGAACAATACCACTTTCAACGGGAACAACTGGGATCACCCCGGTTTGTATACAAATGGTACAATAGCAAGGAGAAACAATACTGGTGGGAGTCTCGGTGCGCCGAATCCGGGCAATATCAATTTCAGCACTACTGCTCCCAGTATTATGTATCATACCTTCTCAGACCTTGCAATGAGCAAAGGGTTGAATGGTGCGGCCAATGGAGCTCAATTTAATCATACAGCAAGGGGGGCTATAACCGGAGGTCACATTTTTGGAGCCAATAACGGAGAGATAACTAGCGGAGATGATGCAGGCTTTACCGGGCACATCGGCGAACTGGTTATTTACGGTCATGGTACCATTACTGCCGCAGAACGCAATAAGGTTGATACTTACCTGGCTATCAAATATGGCGTAACACTTAACGCAGGTGTTAGTTATGTAACATCGAAGAGTGATACGGTATGGCATAAGGATGCTAACGCGGCATACTATAACAATGTGGCAGGTATTGGTAATGATTTTGTATCAGCATTACATCAGAAACAAAGCCGGAGCCAGCATACGAATAGTAACGGACAGGTAACGATGGGCGTAAGTACCATTGTAGAAACTAACCAGGCCAATACGGCATCGCTCGCAGACGGTCAGTTCCTGCTATGGGGCGATAATGGCAATACACAAGCTATGACTAATGTAGCGTCAACTTTTACATCCTTCAATTATGCAGGCGGAACTGACAATGCCCGTCGGATGAATCGTGTATGGAAAGTCCAGAATACGGGTGTAACTGATGAAATGCTGGTTCGCTTCCCTGTAGCTTCGGTAGGTACTACTACACTTCCTGAGAGTGATGCCTGTGGCAATTATGCCATTCTGTTTGCAGATGATGCTGCATTTACAACTAACTTAACGGTAGTTCCCCTGACAGTAAATGAAACGGATTACGAAGTAATGCACAGCTTCCCTAATGGAATGAGCTATTTTACCTTTGCCAAGCTCACACCATTGTCTAACGGTACTGTCTATCTTCCTGGTCAAACGGAAGTATCGAATGAATACATAACCAATTGTGTTATAGGCGAATGGAGGTACTTCAACAAAGAAGGGGACTCAGAACAGAAGCTGATCGGATTCTCGGGCCTCACCACCGGCGAGCTGGATGCACTGGAGGTAACCATCACCCCTCAGGGTACGCTTTACGACGAAAACAATCGTACTACAGCTCTTATGGCCCGTATTACGACGGTGGCCAATGGTGATGCAAGTTACTCAGAGCCGAAAAAAATCAGAGTGTATTATGACCAGGATGAGCTCGATGAAGCAACCTTACCAAATGCAGCAGTAAGTGGATGGTTCAAATATGAAGGAGATGCTGATGACGTATTGACGGACATCTTCTCCGACGGGTTGTTTGATCCTGCCAAAGCTGAAGCGCTTGAGCCGGATGATTTCGGAACAGAAGACGGTGTAAGATACGTTGAATTCCACAATCTTGATTCATTCAGCAGCTTTGTCTATATCTCCACCACAGAGCAGAGTCCGCTTCCGGTTACGCTGACCTATTTTAAAGCCAGCAAGGAAGGTGATATCGCTGTTCTGAACTGGGCTACTGCCAACGAGCAGAACAATGCAGGCTACGAAGTAGAGCGCAGTAATAACGCACGTAACTGGACTTCCCTGGGATTTGTAGATGGCAAAGGTGAAAACAACAACAGTAACGCTCCGCTGGACTACAGCTTTACTGACGTTGCACCACTTAGTGGTATCAACTATTACCGCCTGAAGCAAACCGACCTGGACGGCAGCTATGAATACAGCCGGTATGTAACCGTTCAGTTCAACGAAAACATCAGGGAGCTGACCTTGTACCCCAACCCTGTGACACAAGGTAAAATAACACTCAAAGTATCTGACGGAACTATGCAGAACTACAAGATCTACAGCGTTGCCGGTATAGAGATTATGAGTAAAAACCTGACTTCCGATGAAGTGGATATAAGCAGTCTGCCTGCAGGCATGTACATTATAAAAGTACGGCTTGAAAGCGGTGAGATGATTAACAAATCATTTATTGTGAAATAAAAGCAGTCTGCTGTCAGTAAGCGAAAAGCCGGTAACATTGAAATACTATGTTACCGGCTTTTTTACGTTCTACAAGCACTATAGCGGACCACGCTGAACACGGTCAGCGGAGTAGTTCCATCGATCGCTGCGGCAAAAATCTTTCTCCTTTTTCAGCGATGCAAAAAATAACCATAGCGGCAGCAGCGGAAAAAGTCAGGGTTGTGTATTAAATAGTACACGCTCTGCTTTTGAATAAAAGCATTCATCAACCGCCCCTTTCACAGTTGTAGTATGCGGTATCGAAAGCACTTCCTGATATTTCAGCATGATCGCAGATTCCGGCAAAACAAAAATTTACTTTCAACTATACAGTGATTGAATAGCATTTATACCCATCAACCGATACCAATAAATAAATTTAACCTGATAGTAGATAATCCGTTAAAAATATCATAATCATAATTCGATATCTATGATGCACACTTCCCAGATTTCATTACTCTCACGACACAGGCAATCTCCACTAAAATTCAATATTCATGCCGAAAATCGGCTGAATTTCTCAGTGAAGAAATAGTATGTATTCAATTTTATATCATCGACAGACTTTTAGCTTGCATTCAAAACTGAGCAGATTAGCTTCTCTGAAATTATTTCATGGGTATTTTTTTATCTAAATAGGTATGTTTTTTTATTTCATTCCGATGGAACAGAAAAATACTAAACAATTACAAAACAGATAGCCTATTATTGTAGCAATAATTCTATATTCATTATGCTAGCCTTATACCGGAACGTGAGCCTTAAGCTATTTATCTCTTACTTATTGTTGGTATTCTGTTTTGTATTCTTCCCTGAAGTAAATGCGCAGGTATTCCGGCAATTCTCTAACCAGAAAGACGCACCGGTTACCACCGTACTTGGCATAACCCAGGACAAGGATGGATTTATGTGGTTCGCCACGACCAGAGGCCTCTTCCGGTATGATTCCCAGACTTTCAAAAAATTCATTCATGATCCCAATAACCCCGGTACGGTTCCTTCCGATTACGTTACAAAGGTATTATGTGACTCTGAGGGTAAAATATGGGTGGCTACATGGTCGGGGCTCAGTCTGTTTGACAGCAATAACAGTACCTTCCAAAACTTCAGTCACGATTCAACTGACGTAAATTCTCTTTCCAGTAATTATGTAAATTTCATTACAGAAGATAGCCATAAAAGAATCTGGATCGGCACCCGCAAAGGTCTGGATTATATGGAAGCAAAAAATGATACCGTGCGCTTATTCCGGCATCATACGGATATATTTTCAGAGACATCATATGCTCCGCGATGCCTGATCGAGGGAAAAAACGGTGATATCTGGGTAGGGACGTCAGACGGTCTGGTCTGTATACCTGGTAATGGGGCTACTCCCAGAGTTTTTAAGATACAGCCTACCCCTACCCGTCAGTTTATTAATAAGTTCGAAGCTATTCTGATGGATGCAAAGGAAAATCTCTGGCTTGGTTCTGTCAACGGCCTTGTTTATTTTGATACAGCCAAGGAACGCTTTGAGCTGATTGAGGATTTCAAAAATCCGAAATACCCCATACCAAGCGTGATGGGTATTATTCAGGACAAAAAAGGAAAATTCTGGATATCGACGGAGTCAGGACTGGCTCATTTCAACCCGGCGGACAAACAGTCAGAATGGTTTCTGACAGATCCCGGAAACCCACAGAGCTTAGCCGACGATGTTCTGTATTCAATGCATATGGACCGTCAGGGAGGACTTTGGCTGGGCAGCTATTATCTGGGAATCAGTTACCTGAACACCCATTCGCCTGAAATCCATACGTTGCCTTCCTATTCAGATATTTTTACAAGCGGCTGGATGGGAAATACAGCAGACAAAAAACTCTGGATCGTATCGGGAGACCGCAGTAAAATTATTTTTTCAGATCCGGAGACCAATAAAAGTACAGTATTTGGCCTCCCTCTTACTTCACCACTCACTTACCACTCTTTTTATGTAGATAGCTCGGGTGTCCTGTGGTGTGGCGGCAATGCAGTCCTGACAAGCTATGATTTAAAAACCCGTCAGCGCACAGACCATCCGTTACGTATCGGGGGAGGAAACACCCCGTTGACCGGAAAAATTTATGACATGTTCGAAGACCAGGAGGGAAGGTTCTGGATTACAGGTTTTTTTGGATTGGTGAAATACGATAAAAAAAGTGGCAAAATCACCGAAACGGGCCAGAATACCAGACTTTATACTTCACTGGAAGACTCCAAAGGAAACCTGTGGTTTGGCGGACGCGAAGGCGTATTTCTTCTTGGAAAAGGTGCTTCCAGCATTGAAAAACTGGAAGTCAGCCGTGTAAAATCCGGTAATTTCATGCCAGTACGACGAATAGTCGAAGATCTTTCCGGACGGATCTGGTTTGCGGTTGAACAGGGGCTCCAGCTCTATGATCCTGTACAGCACAAATTAATACAGCTTTCCGACGAAGAAAATACCGTGCTTGATTATGTCCTGGATATCCAGTGTGACAAACAGGGTTATCTGTGGATTAATGCAGAGTCAAAGCTTATCAGATACCATCCCGACAAAAAGACTGTGCAAGTCTACGATCAACTTGACGGGCTGCCGCTCAATACCATTCTACCCCCAAGCTCCTCTGTCATAGACCACAGCGGGAAGCTTCATTTTGTTACCAATCGTCATATATTCTCATTAGATCCTGAAACAATATCAACCCATGAGCGCCCCTCTCCTGTTACAGTCACTTCTCTGAAACTGTTTAACAAGGAAGTTACTGCAGGAGATAAAACCCGTATTCTCAATCAGGCTATCAACAAAACTGATAAAATTACTTTTCGTTATGATCAGAACATCTTCTCACTGGATTTTGCTATTTTAAGCTATGCCAGATTCGAAAAAAACCAATATGCCTACAAACTTGAAGGCTTTGAAGAGGACTGGAATTATGTTTCTGTCCCGTCTGCTACTTATACCAATCTTCCGTCCGGTAAGTATACGTTCCTGGTAAAAGCAGCCAATGGTGACGGATACTGGAACGAGGAGCCATTAAGGCTCGGGATAGAAGTATTGCCTCCCTGGTGGAAAACATGGTATGCGTATGCGTTTTATCTGTTGCTTGCCGGTGCTGTCATCTACGGTGTTATCCGGTTTCTATGGTTACGCAAATCCGTCCAGAAAGAGAATGAACTATATCAGAGCAAGCTGGATTTCTTTACCAATATCTCTCATGAAATACGCACTCACCTTTCCCTTATTATCAATCCAATTGAAAAAGTCGTTCAGTCGGCCGAAATAACTCCTGCTGACCATACTTATCTGACCTATGCCAGAAATAACTCGGAAAGACTCATGCTGCTGGTCAACGAATTACTGGATTTCAGGAAAATACAGCATGGGGGTCTTCAGCTTCATGTCTCTGAACAAAACCTGGGAGTAGTGCTCAGAAATGTCATTTCGGTCTTCGAACATACCGGAAAAGAAAAAGAGATCATAAGCTGTATCAACCTCCCTGAAGAGCCTGTTCTACTGTGGTTTGACGCAGTACAGATGCAAAAGGTTTTCTTCAATCTTTTAAGTAACGCTTATAAATTTACTCCGGAAGGTGGTCAGATTACGGTAAGCGTAACTGAATCAGCCTCAGATGTCAGTATCAGATTCGCAGATAACGGAAAAGGAATCGCTCAGGAACATCTGACACATTTGTTTACTAACTTTTATCAGGTACATGAAAATGATACCGGTCCTACAGGCTATGGTATTGGACTGGCGCTGGCGAAGGGAATTGTGGAAATGCATTATGGAGGTTTAACAGTTAGCAGCAGAGTTGCGACAAAAACAGAAAGCGGATACACCGCCTTTACGGTCAGGTTAATGAAAGGTTATGCACATTATAGTGATAAACAGCTTTTATCCCCATCATCGGCATTGCTTACCGAACCATCCGCCTTTACAACACCGATCAATGCAGTCACAGTGCCCGGACTCACGGAAAAGAAAACACTCCTGCTGATCGAAGATAATGATGAGCTGCGTGCTTTTACAAGAGAGAGTTTTCAGGATCAATACCTTGTGCTGGAAGCAGCCAACGGATCAGACGCTCTGGCAATTGCCAGAGAACGGGTACCGGATATTATTATTTGTGATGTAATGATACCAGCCCCCAATGGCCTTGAAGTAACTCAAAAGCTGAAATCAGATTTCATAACCTCTCATATTCCGGTTATACTGCTGACAGCCAGAAGTGCCTCACAGCATATCATTGAAGGGTTACAAACGGGGGCTGAGGATTATCTCGTCAAGCCTTTTGATCTCAGCATTCTGCAATTGAAAGTTCATAATCTTATTCAGGGAAGGGAATTGCTTAAACGGCAATATAGCCGCTCCATTTCATTGGATCCGGACGATATTGTACCCAATGACCTGGATGGCGAATTTATACAAAAATTAAAAGATCTGGTTATTGAGAAAATATCTGACCGTGAATTCGGAGTAAATGATATGGCTTTCCAGATCGGAGTAAGTGTCTCTGTGCTTTACCGCAAGGTGCGTGCTATTACCGGTATGACCGTCAATGATTTCATGAAAACGATCCGAATGAAAAGAGCAAAGCAATTGCTTGAGTCGGGTACACTTCATGTAAATGAAGTAGCGGTTATTGTGGGATTTGAGGACAGAAAATATTTTAGTAAAGAGTATAAAAGAGTATACGGTAAAACTCCAAATGAAGTCCGGAAACAATCCGGGGAAGATATCCTGCCGGATCAGGACGACGCAGAGGCCTGAATTAAAAACAATAACAGGATATTCGCATCCGGTTCAAAGTATTTGAAATATGAAGGGCGGGATGGTTATTCTCCGGTACGGAAAGATTGCTGTATTGCTCTGAAAAGTGCCGGTCATCGTGTGTTATCCGATGATGGGAAAGTTCACCTTTGCATGATCATAGTTGTTTTTTGTAAGATTCAGCCAATTATAAACCGAATTATTCAATAGACATAATTTCCCCCTCTTCTTGATAAGATTTACTACCCATTGTAAACAAAAAAAATCAAATATTTGGACAATCAACTATATAATTATGCGATAAATCCATTCAGATCTATTGAGCATATATACATCTGAAACAATACATTCATCAATCGATCAGCGGAGCGTATCCTGAATAGTGTTCGATTCAACTGAGACTTACCAATTACTTTACATAAACTTTACGACTGTGTATGAAAAATTCAAATTATAACAAATCCATCCATGAGCCGGAATGTATAGCAATCATTGACAACCGAACAGTTTTCAGGAAAGGATTACGGGCTTCGGTTCTGGAAATTTTCCCGCAGGCTTCCATCCTTGAAGCAGGGAGTATCAAAGATTTACTATCACAGTCTTCCGGTATAACACCCAATATCCTTCTATTTTCCGGAAGTATCCTGTCTGAAAACCTGAATACTGAAATTCCCGCTTTATTAAAAAACAATTTCCGATTGAGCAAAACCATCATTTACTGTGGCAGGAACGCTATTATGAGCTTGTCTCCGTTTTACAATGAAGGGGTTTACGGTTATATCCCTGACGACTTTGAAGAATCAGAGTTATCGCAATGCCTGTCAATGGTAAGTCATGGGAAAAAGTATATCAGCCCCGAACTTGTCTGGGAATATTTCGGGAATACTTCTCTGCAAAGTTCAACACTTACAAAAAAACTATCAAGGTCTGAAGGTCTGGTAGCCAATTTCCTGATTGAGGGTAAAAGTGTTTCATGGATCGCAAAAAGCATGGATCGAAATATTTCAACAATAAGTACACAAAAAGCCAATATTTTTCGAAAAATGAGGGTGAATAATATCATTGAACTGGCCAGGTTATACAAACAATCATAACCAGATATAAGGCACTGTAATTGTTATCACTCTCCGCTATACGTTCTTAATCCGTAAAGCCCCTTTTTATGATCAGGGGCTTTACAGGGTTCTGGTGAAACAACACTTCAGATCATTAAATCTGCTGAAGAACCTTCTGTATCAACAGGTTATTCTTCGGATCAAGGTATTTAAAATGAGAAACGCCATCCCTGGCCGGGCTGGTATAAAACTGTTCATTGCCCAAGCTAAAACCCAAAGGGTAACGCGCATTTTTAAATACGGCTCCGGGCAACGGGTTAATCATATCGTTCTTTTCACCTTTAAAAATCCAGCTGTCAATCAGCCATTGATCTGCAAGCCGCCTGAGTAATTTTTCGGGTTCATAATCAGAAGTCAGACAAAAATAACCATCTCTGTTAATATTATTTAAACTGTTAAGATCAGTAATCAGACTGCTGCCTTCTTCCTGATCCCGCATACCCGGCAAATTGATGATCCCGTTTGCAATTGCCTTGACCAGTCCCAGTATGGGTACAGGAATAGCCGTTGCACCCAGAATATTCGTAACCCAGTTAATCAATACCTGCCAGTATTCACTTTCCACGATCCTTGTCCCCTGATGCGGCACCCCGGTAAATATCATTTTATTGATGATGACCGGTCCGTCTGCTACGGTATTTCCCTTTAACAATTGTTCGTATAAATACCGCCCGACCAATCCTCCCCGGCTTCGGGCAATAACAGTACACTCTCTTTTTTCCAGGCCCAGATCATGTAATGCCTTCTGAAGCCTTGTTCCGTTACCGGCTACTCCCTGCAGCAATGTAGGCATATTAAACCCAAGCACATACCGGTTGTATTTTCTGTCTGCCAGATGTTTCCGCACCGTCTGGTCTGAAAGAAACACATTAAAACCTTTCTCCGCCGTACTCAGAAACCCCGGAATACAGAGCAAAACAGGCCCTTCATCTGCAAGTAACCCATCCCGGACCCCGTCTGCAGGTTGCCAGTTTCCATTGATCAGGTCATAGGCCAGTAATTCATATTTATTTTCACTGAGAAATCCGGCAAGATCGTTGATTTTGCCTTGTACATCCTTAGCCGCCTTTTTCCAGCTGAACAGTTTTCCTATCCATTTGATAATTTTACCACCACCCCGTGTCCCGGAAAGAGTGATGGAGTACTTGTGTGCATCCCATTCATCTGTCCCCCGGTGAGGGATACTCCTGGAAATAGTCTCCCCTTTCTCATTTTTGAGGTGCCATTCGTAGTATACCCCTTCTTCATCGTGTATTTCCAGCAGCAGGCCCGTTTCCATCCCATTGGTTTCGCCAAAATTCTCCGCGATACTCAGTGCTCCCTCCACAGTACGCAATTCCAGGTTTTTCGGGGGCCTGATTTCAAATTCATCGAGTAAAATACCCTCAAGACCCTGATATTCCTTTGTCTCACCCAGTTTCATGATAGCTACAGGCATTCCTCCCGTTCTCACTTCGATGATGCCTAAATCCGAATGAAGCCGGACACAGTTTACGGTATTACCCGTTGCTCTTACTCCTGCATGCCACATCCCGGCGTTTACCAGAGCATCCTTCAGAAAGGCAGATGCTTTGGTACTTGCCTGTATATCCTCCACAAGGGTTTCTATCAGTCCATCATCGGCATTTATTCCCCCATCCGATTCCAAATCAATCAGGTTGAGATATTGATGGAGTTTTTCGTCCCTGTGCAGCAATTGAACCATTTCCATATTCAACATCTCCTGCAGCCCCTTATAGTCACTGGTAGCAGCAAGATTCCGGCTTCTGAACAGCCCGAACAAACGTGAAAACAATCCGCGGTTTTCAACAGCTTTCTGCGCACCATTGCTTCCATACTTATTCTGAACTTCCCTGAGCATTTCAGAAGGCCGGAACGTTTCACCTAAAGCATCCGTTGCTCTTATAATACCGTTTCCAAAGTAAGACGCGTATCTTTTATCTTTTTTTGCCGATTGAAAAAGTGCCTCTCTGACAATTTCGACCTTCTTCCATTTATCCTTACCTGCCAGCTGATTCAGTTCCTTACTGTACTTCTGAATGTATAAAGCCGCCGCAGCAGCCACCTGTGGTGTTGCACAGGAAGTACCGGCTCCTGCCAGACCAAAATAAACCGGTGCAGGCCCGTCTTCGCCGTCTTTTCTGTTAAACCAGGGAACATTGGGAGTATAGCCGGCAAGTGTGGTTTTCAGCACCTCGGCGGGGCCATAGCTCATCTGCATATATTTTTCATCAAGACTCCGGGTGCTTCTCTGGTTGATTTCATACAGATAGGGCGTATCATTAAACGTTGCCCCCACAGCCGCGATTACCCGGTCAAACCGTGCAGGATATACGGTATTGACCGGCGTTATCCATTTGCCTGTTCCTTTTGCGAAACAATTCCCGGCTGCGGCTACAATGACAATCCCGGCTTCATAGGCCCGGTTGACTGCCTCCGCCATTATTCTGGAAGGTAAGCCACCCATCGAAATAGTGATAACCTCACATTTCTGTTCGATGGCATAGTTCACCGCCGCAGCGAAATTCCTGCCCGACAGCAATAATACATTCTCGCTGATTTTAAGACTCAGTACCCGCGCAAAAGGAATCGCGCCAAAATAGCCCTGGTATTTACCTTGTGTCTCCTGCAAAGATACTTTACCCCCTGCCAGAATCGCCAGTGTTGCATTGCCATGACCCTGATTTTCGGGAATCGGAATATCATAATCAAATGCGCCCTCATACATGACATCATCCATAAATGTAACGGCTCCCGGCTCCTGAAACAGCGGTCTCGCCGGATGCCTTGGTATTACACCGGTATCAATATGTGCTATTTTAACCAAACGATCGGTTTTATCAGGTTTCCTGTCAAACACTATTTCCGGGAAAACAGATTCATTTGCTTCCTGCAGCTGACTATGCATGTGATCAAGATGCCATGTAAACGGTTTCCCATAGTCATCTCCGGGATAAGGATACGTTGGAATATAGGGCGAGGGAAATACCGACCGGGTCTCTGTTTCATTTTCAGTACTCACCGGATATATATTAGAGGCCATATCAGGCTCTACGTAACCAATGTTTTCATTTTCGTTTGCCAGATAGACCCGGTAAGCCTTATCCCATTCCGTCAGCCCCTCAACTCCTTCCGAGCTGATGGCACCATCTGTAATTTTCCTTTTCAGGATACCCTCACCTGCACTCCGCCGGTCTGCCCCCGGCAGGAGTAGCCAATCCTTACCTTTTGTCTGAATCAACAGTTGCTTTTCCCTTTGTCTCGTTTTCTGTATCACAAGTTTGCTTCCTGCCTCTGAACCGGAGCTGTCCCTGTCAATCTGAAACGGAAACTGCTCATCAAAATCAGCAGACTCGGATCCGGTATTCTTAACGCCGGGAATCTGATTGGCGTCGGCCATCATTTCTGAAACCCGCCGGATAAATTCAGCATAGGACAGTTTTACCTCATCTTTCTTGAGTTGCCTGTAGACACTCAGAACCGTTCTTGTAAAAACACCCTCTCCTTTGATTTCCTTCGCTTCCTGATCGTCATTACATGCCGACAGATTTTTAACATAGGCTTTGGGTACTGCGCCCTGAACACTCCTGCTTTGCGCTCTCATCAACTCTACCGATTCCTGGTTAACTCTCAGAATATTTTTGAAGGTATCGATATCAAGGCCCCTTACTTTCAGGTCAGGGTCAAAGAAACGGGTGACCGTCCGGCTGTGACAGGAATCTGAAACCACCACAATCCTGATCTTTTCAGGGGAATCTGCCTGAATGGAGGCGAAACATGCGTTAAGCTCATCATCAAGTAAAAATCCGTTATAGGTCACCCAGGTCTGATCCTGAAGTTCATCGTCATCCATAGTTCCCGGAACCGGTGCCCCATGGCCTGCATAGGTAATGAGTAATATTCCACCTGGTTTCAGCTGGTTGCCCAGCCTGGAAATGCTTTCCAGAATGGCCTCCTTCTTTGCCTGTTCATTCTGCAGGCTATACACCTCATACCCTATTTCACTGGCGAGCTCCTTCATTTTCTGCATATCATTAATACATCCGGCAAGCTCAGGTACCAGACCTTTATAGTAGGCGTTATCAACTACATTAATTCCGATATGCAGCGATACCGCTTTTTTCTGATTTAAGCTGTTGTTCATCATAGTATTAGATTTTGAGGTTTCCATTGCGTTTTGAACGGCTGCATCAGCCATCAGCAGCCCATATCCGTAATTATCTGAATAGTCGTTTATATAGCCGGCAGAAAGGCCGATCTTCTTACATGATTTTTGAATCACTGACTTTATATCTTCTCTGGTCAGTTGCGGATTAACCGAAAGCATGAGAGAAATAACTCCTGCTACACCCGGACAGGAAGCGGAAGTCCCGTCGAAAAACCGGAAATAATCGGTATCATCATACCCCGCCTTTCCCAGCCGGTCTGCTACATACGCACCATACAATTTCTTTAATTGGTTATCCGGTATTTTGATATAATCCCCGCTGGGAAAGCAGCACAGCATCGGATATCCATAGTCGGAGTAAGCCGTGGCAACATCGTCAAGATTAGAAGCGCCTACCGCAAAAACTTTGGGATGCGATGCATATCCGTCACTTTTAACCGGTTCCTTCCCGTTTCCTGCGGCAAATACAATTGCACATCCTTTTCCGTTACGGCCCGTTTCGGCTGCATAACTGATGGCTATATGGGTGTGGTCGGGTATCGGAAATACAAAATCGGGGTCCGAAGCACCCAGCCCGTCCGGTGGCCCCCAGCTACATGATATGACATCTGCACCGTTGCGGACAGCCCAGTAAATGGCATAAGACTGATAAACAGAACCCAGTCCGGTGATTCTGACCGGGATGAGCTGAGCTTCCGGAGCAATTCCCAATGCATCGGGGTCCTCTGAACACGCAATACTTGCACAGGCGGTTCCATGACGCTCATTGAACTGATGATAGGGAAATCCCTTTTCACGGAAATGCATCATATCAAGAGGCGCCACGATTTTGCCCTTCCTGTTGAATGCAGGATGATTGATTTCAAGTCCGTCATCAATAATGCAGATTTTCGTATTCCTCCCCCGGGACATCTGCCAGGCCTCATACACTCTGGTTTTACGGAGTATCCAGTCCGTATCGGGTAACTGATCCATAGCGGCAGAAAGGAAACCGGAACTACCCACAGATCTGTTTTTAATGACCAATTCGGGGTGACAAAACTGCACTGCGGCATGGGTCAACAGTTCCTGTGAAAAATCAAAAATATCACCCCCCAAATCCTCGGAAGGCATTACAAAAAATGCATTGTCAGCATATTCCAGCTCCAGTTTGAGCTGAATTTTAAAGGCTCGGAACAGATCCTGAACTTCAGAAGAGGAGACCGTATCAAAAAATTTGATAAATAAATTCCCTGTATAGATCTGATAAATAGCTGAGCCGGCAAATTTCCTGACGGTTCCTACATATTCTATTTCCGGCAAATCTGCCTGTCTTATGATTAGCTTTATTTCATCCCGGAATGCCCTTACATGCTTTATATTACAGCATTTAAAAAGATAAACAGAGGATTCGGGAAAAGCTTCATACGGCATGATAAAGCGCTGCCACTGTTGTAAAGAGGAAAGCGCAAATAACAATCTGACCGCGTTGGCTCCTTTTGTTCTGACAATAAACAAATCATCCGTATCAACCAGATCATATCTGGTTCCATACACCCCGTTAAAAACGCAGGACCGGTTCATGATTGTTCGTCAATTGTGTACAGCCAGGAGCAGTGAAAATTTATTCCGGGTCGATATACTGACCGTCAGCGGGTTTAGGAAATCCTCGTTACTTCCACATTGATAGTTCCGCAATTATTATCATAATGACGTATACTATCGTTAGGAAAAAAACAGAGCGATCCGTTTACCGGGATCTGATAATTCTCCAACAGGCTTCCGATTTTAAAGTGATGGTCTTCATTTTTTCCGATAGTGCCGCAAAGGGTAAAACAACGGACACCCGGAACACGTCTGCCACTGATCAGCAGCAACGGATTGAAATATCCGTTTGCATCCGTACTAAACCATAAATCTTTCCATTTCTGTCCTTCAGGAACCTTGAAAGAATAATATTCGCCTTTTAATACGGCCAGTTCCGGTTTTCCCCCATACAAATCTTTCGCATTTATGCGTATAAATACAGACTCTCCGGGAATTAATTTCACTATCATAACTATTCAGAAGGGTTTAGAAAAGTTAAAATAAACAAAAAATCCTGTTGGCACAAAAAAGATATATAATTCTATATCAACCCATTACAAATAGCATATCTGATCAGCTCCCCGGAATTCCGCACCTTCATTTTTTCATTAATTTTTTTCCGGTGGGTTGTTACGGTATGATAGCTGATAAACAGCTGCTCAGCTATGGTTTTACTGTTTTTGCCTTCAGAAATCAACTTTACTATTTCCAGCTCACGATTACTTAAATGACAATTGTTTTCATCCATGGTATCCGTAACATTCGCCGGTACGTATTTCCGGAGACTGTTTCTGTTTTCTGAAATACACATGGATGAACCTATCAGATGTGTAATCCCGCCGGTGGGATTCTTCTTATAAACCATACTATGCTCTCTGATTTTCACAATGTGCTGATCCGCTTTTATGATTCTGTATTCTTCTGTAAGACTAAAGTTTTCCTGAAACAGTGCTGCCGTATAAGATCTGCCTCTCTCACATAACAGCTTACGCAAGCTGCCGTTTTTGTCTTCCTGATGTTTGTTTTTTTCTATAAAACGATACCCTGAATCGACAAAATACTGATAGTGATAACCAAAACATTCAAGGGTGTTATTACTCAGATAACTGAACATCCCTGTTCTTATATCCAATATCCAGATAACACACGATGAAACGGGTATTCTTTTAAATGATGTGGGGTAATACATATTCAAGTCGCATTTAAGACGATAAATAGTCCTTTGATCTATATTTTCAATACGATGAACGTATTGAAAAACACCGTTTTTCTTCCGTCTGGTTAAAGGAAGCTGCAAGCCTTGTTTTATCCGGATTTCTGTTGCATACAGAAACTGTTTAAGTGTTGGGGCAGGATTGATTTTCTTCAAAATGAAAAACATCGGTTACTGACCTTCATTTCTGAAAATAAAGATAATCTGAAATATCAGAATTATGATTAATAATACCTCTCCTTTTATTAAACGGTAACCCGTTTTCACGAAGGCTGCGACCTCGTCAACCTGTTGATGATCAGCCATGTGATCAGATACGTAGTACCACAAAGAGTAAACAGCACATTGTATCCGCCTGCCAGATTTCCCGCCAGCTTATAGGAATCTAAAAGATAGCCTACCAGCATCGGGAATAATATCCCCCCAACAGCTCCCGACATCCCGGCAATACCTACCACCGAACTTACCGATTCTTTGGGAAACAAATCTGACGCCAGCGTAAATACGTTGGTCGCCCAGGCCTGGTGTAAAGCTACGGCAAGACTAAGCAACGCAACTGCTACCCATACATCGGTTACAAACTGTACCAGCAAAATGGAGAATTCGCCGATTGCGATAATAAGCAGGGTCCGTTTTCTTGCTTTCACCACATTCCATCCTTTTTTAACCAGGAAGGAGGAAATATAACCACCGGATATACTGCCGATCGTCGTAGCTGCATAAATAACCATCAGCGGCAAGCTTGGTTTTTTGAGATCAAGTCCGAATGTAGTGGCAAAATAGGAAGGCAGCCAGAAGAGGAAAAACCAGTAGATCGGATCAATGAAAAATTTTCCGGCCAGTACTGCCCATGTCTGTTTCATAGAGAATAAGGCTCTCCAGGCAATTGTCTTTTTTTCACTTCCGGCAGGCTCATCCTGCCCGTCCTGAATTAATGTCAGCTCTTCGGCAGTCAGGTACTTTTGCTTTGACGGAATTTCATAAAACACCCACCAGGCAGCCAGCCATACAAACCCCAGTGCTCCTGTAATCCAGAACACCTCTTTCCAGGTATAATGCTGCAATATCCAGGGTACGATCAGTAAAGCCGCGACGACACCCACACTGGCACCCGCATTGAGTATACCCGTAGCTATCGCTTTTTCTTTTTTAGGGAACCACTCCGAAACCGCCTTCATCGCAGCGGGGAAATTGCCTGCCTCTCCAACCCCTAATACAATCCGTACAACCGCAAAGCCTGTAACACTTTTCACCACAGCATGTAACATCCCGGCAACACTCCAGACCACCACCGAAATGGTATACCCCATTTTAGTGCCGGTTTTATCAATCAGCCTGCCCATGGTCAGCAAACCCAATGCATAAGCCGCGCTGAACGCCATGACAATACGGGAAAAATCCGTTTCTGACCAATCAAACTCCTTTTCAAGAATAGGTTTCATCAGACCAATCACCTGGCGGTCTATGTAATTAATCGTTGTTGCCAGCAACAGCAGGGCAACAATGAACCAACGATAATTTCTTATTTTCATAAAGCGGTTATTATGCTGTACTATTAAAAGAAATTATGAGTTTAATCTACTACCTGCAAGGGAAACTGATATAATTCCCGGTTATTGAGTGTTTTATTTTTAAATTAGCAGTTAAACCAAACGTACACTGATGTGGCCTGGTATCATTCATTTTTCGAGGGACTTCCCCAATCCGCATGGAAATTAAGCCAGAGTGAAATTCAGACAGATCTGGAAGCTGATTTTCTGTGGGATCTCCTGGATCTGGAAGAAGAGCAGCAGGTACTGGATATCTTTGCCGGCTACGGTCGCCATGCATTACCACTGGCACGACAGAAGGCACGGTTGTGGTGTATAGATATTTCCAGTGAAGCATGCGAAGAGCTGACGATCAGTTCGCGGGAGGAGTTTCTGGGAATACAGATACTTTGTGATGACTTTCTTGAAGCGACACTGCCTCCGGTGCCGGTAGACGGCGCTTATTGCATGGGCAACAGTTTCAGTTTTTTCGATCGGGAGAATATGAAGGCCTTTCTTTTCAAAATTTCAGAGGCGCTGAAACCCGGAGGGAAATTTGTAGCTCATTCGTCGATGCTTGCAGAAAGCGTACTCCCCCATTTCCAGCAACGCTCATGGATGGATATCGGGGAAGAGGAGGAGAAAATCCATTACCTCGTCAACAGCGATTATGATGCTCTGGAAGGTGTTATTCATGCAGAAGTCACTTATTTCCAGTACGAAAAACATCAGACCTATCAGATCGATCAGTACATTTATACGTTAGCTGATCTCAAAAACATGTATCTGGAGGCCGGCCTTGAAATCAGGGAGGTTTTTTCGGATATTGACGGTGAACCCTTCCAGTTAGGTGATGAACAGATTTTTATCCTTGCTGAAAAGGTCCGTTGATTTACAAAGACAACGTGAATCCGAAATAAGCTCAGAGCCCGGAAATATTCTCTTTCCGGAGTATCGGACGGATTTACCCATGATTGATGTTCACCTGATTGAACCGCCTAGCCCAACTGAAACAGGGCCATTACCTTTTTAGGGAAAATGCTGATCCGTGTAAATAAGGTAATTTCCGGTTCGGCCAAATACCCGTTGTACAGTTGCCCCCTTTGCAAATACTTTTTTGAAAAGATACTGTTCGTAATTCCCCACTTACTGATGAACCGGTAATAACCTTTATTCTTCTTGATCCGCTTTACAGAAACTGATCCGAAGTGATAAACACGGCTACCGCCAATTCCTTTAAAAAGCCTGACACCAGCCTTCCAGAGTTTCATCGAGAAGTCCGGGTCAGAATACATACCGGGCGAGAATTCAATGCTGTATCCACCTACTTTTTCCCATAATTCTTTGGGAACAATATTAGGTGCCCAGGTAGCACCGTGCCAGTCGTGAAACTCGGTTTTATTAAAATCCTGTAACAGTTTCTCTTCATCAAAATCGGCATAACTGCTGCCGAAATCCCCCTGAATCATACAATTGGACTGAGGACACATTTCGATGGAAGTCAGGGAAAAGAAAAAATTACTATGGTTTAGTTTTTCAATTTCTTCCACCAGTACGGCATCCCATTCCGGACAAAGGTACATATCGTCATTAAGATACATGATATAATCCGTTGTGGCACTGTTTGCCAGGATATTCAATGCATAGCAGATCCCGATATTCTGGGAAGAGTGAGTATACAGAATATCACTCTGCCCCTTAATCCATTCCAGTGTACCGTCACTTCCTTCATTGACATGCACCAGAATCTGATGATGATACCGTGAGTGCGACCGGATACTTTTTATACACAACTTCAGGAAAGGCAGGTTATTCCAGGTAGGTATTAAAATAGAAAAAGACTTTTCGGCAGATAGCATAGTTCGGTACAGACTCCTGTCACAGTTTAGGTTAGCAAACGCAAATAATGAAAAATAAATTGATTCCCAAAAAAAGGTTTCTCTGTGGTGTGCCGGCTGTATTACCTGTTCCGGCCGTAATAGTAGCCAGATGTTATATCTGTTGCAATAATCCTGTAACCTGATGCCCATTTCTTAATCCAGATTAATGCAATTGAATGCATAATGTGGCAACTTTGAATTGTTATTTCGCAGCAACGGAATAAAACAACTACCGGTAAAATCAGGTTGTTGAAATACAAAATGGTATCAGCCATAAAGCTGCTGTACCGGCAAATATTAATCATTTGTTAAATTCAAAAGATAAAAAAATGAAAAATCAGATAGCAGGGCTGCACCATATCACAGCCATCGCCGATAACGCAAAACGTAATCTTACATTTTATACTAACATACTGGGTTTAAGACTGGTCAAGAAAACCGTCAATTTTGATGATCCCGGCACCTATCATTTCTATTTCGGGGACGAACGCGGAACACCGGGCAGCATTCTTACCTTTTTCCCCTGGGAAGGCATCGGTAAAGGCCGGAACGGAGTTGGTATGGCCACAGAAATCGGATACGCCGTTCCGGAAAACAGTCTGGATTTCTGGGCAGAGCGTTTCAGACAAGCCAATGTGAAACAGGGGGAGATCAAAGAGAAATTCGGTGAAAAATACCTGCCATTTCAGGATCCTGACGGACTGAACCTCGAGCTGATTGTACCCGGCAAAGCCGATCTGCGGCAACCCTGGGAAACAGCCGAAGTAAAAAATGAAAACGCTACCAGGGGTTTTCACAATGTGACGCTGACACTCCGGAATGTTGAACCCACAGCAAAAGTATTGACGGACCTGCTGGGTTATCGTTTGCTGAAACAGGAAGGAAACCGGTACAGGTTTGTAACAGATGCTATTGACAATGCCAATATCGTTGATATAGCCGAAGCACCGGGTACACCATCAGGTATAAACGCAGCCGGCACCAATCATCATATTGCTTTCAGAGTGGAAAACGACGATATTCTGATGGACTTCCGCGAAAAGATCAGTTCGGCCGGTCTTAACATTACCCCAAAAATCGACCGTGATTACTTCTTTTCACTGTATTTCCGGGAGCCGGGCGGCGTACTGTTTGAACTGGCTACTGATAATCCCGGTTTCACACGTGACGAACCGCTGGATCAGCTGGGGGCAAGCCTGAAATTACCCGCACAATATGAAGGGTCAAGAAGCCGTATCGAAAAAGCATTACCTGAAATTAACTGATATTATCATGAAAAAACTCATCACAGGTATACATCATGTAACGGCTATAGCTGCTCATACCCAACAGAATTTTGATTTTTACAGTGGTGTTCTGGGCCTAAGGTTTGTTAAAAAAACGGTCAATTTTGAAGCTCCTGAAGTGTATCATCTCTATTATGGTGACGAGGCCGGCAATCCCGGAAGTATCCTGACGTTCTTTCCCTATGAAGGGCTCGCTAAAGGAAGGCATGGCAACGGTATGCTCAATACGACCACTTTTTCCGCTCCCGCTTCTTCACTCGATTACTGGCTGGACAGGCTCGGCCGTTCCGGCATTCTCCATAAAATGCCGCAGGAGCGTTTTCCCGGAGAAGTAGTCGTTTATCTTGAAGATATTGACGGGTTGGGACTTGAGCTGGTTTTCAATGAAAATGACAACCGCCCGGGCATTCCTTCGGATACCATTCCGTCAGAGAACGCCCTGAAAGGTTTTCATCATGTAGAAATCTGGCAGGAAGGTTATGAACAACAGACAGCAGGGGTTTTAACGGGCATACTGAATCATAAACTGATTGCAGAACAGGGAAACAGGTTCCGGTTTGCGGCAACAGATGCTCCCGGAAATTACATAGACCTGCTTTTCGCAGCAGGTAATCAAAAAGGACGCGCCGGCAGCGGTACTGTGCATCATCTGGCTTTTGCAACACCTGACCGGCAAACACAGTCAGATGTACTGAAAAAAGTCATTGAAGCCAACTTAAACCCGTCGCCTGTACGTGACAGGAAATATTTTACTTCCATCTATTTCCGGGAGCCGGGAGGTGTGCTGTTTGAAGTGGCGACAGCCGGTCCTGGTTTTACGGTAGATGAACCTTTGGAAACACTGGGCGAAGCGCTGAAATTACCGGAGCAGTTTGAACCGCGCAGAGCAGAACTGGAAAAGCTGCTGATTCCTCTCACCGCTACCCGCGGAATGAGTGAGTGAGAAGTCAAAAACGCTTCTGAGAAATGTTGTTTTTATAGGGGAGGGTATTTACCCGGTACTTTTACAGGAATACTTAACACGTAACTCTTCAAAGGAAGCCGCAGCGTTAAATCTCCGGAGCAAAGGGTTGATAGTTCACTTAAAATACAATTCAAGATGCATATCAAAAAAGTGATAAACGCAGGTAAAAACCTTAATAAAGCCGAAAAAGTGCTGATTATGATTCACGGGCGTGGAGGCAGAGCAGAGGATATACTAACACTGGCCACTCACCTGAATGTACAGGATTACGCACTGCTGGCACCACAGGCGACCGATAATACCTGGTATCCCTATTCCTTTCTGGCACCTCCTTCTCAGAATGAGCCCTCGCTTTCAGCAGCTCTCTCGATACTGAAGGAGATCGTGGATGATCTGATCAGGGCAGGTAAGAAATCTGAAAATATTTATATTCTCGGATTTTCCCAGGGAGCTTGTTTATCGTTAGAATTTGCAGCCCGTAACGCCACCCGTTACGGAGGAATCGTCGCTTTTACAGGCGGGCTGATCGGTGATAAGATCTACAGTGAAAACTACCAGGGTGATTTTAACGGAACTCCTGTCTTCATAGGTACCAGTGACCCTGATTTTCATGTTCCCGTAGAAAGGGTATATGCCACCACCAATATTATGAAGGAAATGAAAGCGGTTGTTACCGAGAAGGTTTACCCTGACATGGGTCACACTATCAATACCGATGAGATCAGTCAGGTAAATAAACTTATTTTCCAAAATTGAAAAAATTGTTTCCTCATTTGGAAATACCCCTTATTTTCAAGCAAAATTAATTATCAGTCAAGATGTCATTATCGTTCAAAAATCTGTCGGATCCGGGAAAATATCCCGATAAAATCCATTTCGTATTGCTGCTGTTGCGTGTCACGGCAGGCATTTTCATGATCACACATGGTATCACCAAAGTAGAACGGCTGATGGCCGACGGCCCTGCGCAGTTTGCAGATCCGCTTGGTCTGGGCGTTACCACTTCGCTGATACTGGTTGTTTTCTCAGAGGTATTCTGTTCGGTATTACTGATAATTGGACTGTGGACGAGGTTTGCCGTCATCCCCCTGATGATTACCATGTTTGTGGTTTCTTTTATTGTCCATGGAGCCGATCCTTTCAATAAACAGGAACTTCCCATGTTTTACCTGATTGTTTACCTGTGCATTCTGATCGCCGGAGCCGGGAAATATTCTGTGGATAATCTGATATTCAGAAAGAAACGATAACCTTTCTGGCGAAAGGCTTGGCAAGATCTGCTGTCAGGAGAAAAAATGCAAAGTCCGCAAAAGTTTTCAGTATCAGACCAACCTGAGACTGTCCTTTGCGGACTTTGTTAAAAAATGTACTTTATCGTCATCGCCAGGCATACAGCAACTCCTGGTTCAGTGTTTGGACCTCATAATTTTTTGAACGGAGAAAATCAGCCAGCGCATCAATATTCTCATTCGCGCCACTCATTTTATGAACGTCACCCACAATATACCGGATGTTCTGAAAGTGCTCATCGGGCATGGAATAAATGATGTTGTATTCTGCCCCCTCGCAATCGAGCTTTAAAAGATCACAATGATTAATGCTGTTCTCTTTCATCCATTCTGATAAGTTCAGTACCGGCACTTTAATACGCTTATGGCTGGTATTAACGGTTGTGATTCTGTCGGAAGAAAAAAGAGAAGCCGAAACATCTACTCCTTCCGGTGAATATTCCTCATCATAGAAAAAATCATGCTCACCCGTTTCGTTTGATACCGCAGTATTATAAAGGCTCCAGTCAAAGTCCGGATGTGCCGCTTTATTCTCTTTCAAACAGGCAAAATTCCTGGGAACCGGTTCAAAAGAAAATACCTGGGCTTTGGGTTTTCTCAGAAAGGAATACAGTGCAAAATACCCCATATTACCCCCTACATCAATAATAACCGGTTGGTCTGCTTTAATACTATTAAGTGCTGGCTCATACACCTGGGTCATGAAAATCTCACTGAAAAGAGGTTTCATGGCATGCGTCATTTTTATTTTGATGGGTGTTGGCTTCAGGGTAAGCAGGAGCGGATTTTCTTTATTAAGGCCTAATTTGAAGGAAATATACGTCTGCCAGTTAACAACATTCCGGATAAGATTAAGGTATTTCATCGATTAAATACAGTGGTTATGGGTAAGGTAATAGTAACTTAATTGGATAAATGCTCCGGATAGTACGTCAGGTAAATTGCAAAAGTTATGAAACCCGTACCCCTGACAGAAAACTACAGAATAAAAATCAAATGGTTATAAAAGGCCAAATATAAGTACTGTATTTAATTAATTAAGAATTGTGAAAAAATAAGTTAGTTCAGCAGGAAAAACGAACCGGGTGGATAGTTGGGAATGTATTTGCTATAATATTGAGATGGCAGGGCTACGCCCCTTTTTGGTTTTTATTCCTTTCTCCCTACGAAGATACCTGGGCTACGCCCTGGTTATTTCTACGATTCCTGGCAACCAAGACATTAGCCACGGAACCTCCGTAACACTAATACGCAATC
>JBEBXQ010000058.1:0-27805 GCA_040391535.1 Telluribacter sp.
CGTTTTCCGGTTTTTAATCATTTCTGAACTCTGCTGTTTCCTGCTAAATTGTTTCTGTAATGGACGTATTTGAAAAACCTGTTAAGCTCCCGTTTTCCAAACGGACGATCACATTGAAATATGCGCTGGTTCATGCTGCTTACTGGATACTGATCACAGGATTTTTTATTTACGAAAAGCGATACCTTATTTACAAGGCCAGTATGCCCTATTTTGTCATTTGTGTGATCGGCAGAATTTCACTTCTCATCCTGATCGCCTATCTCAACCTTCAGTATTTCCTGCCCAACTACCTTCTCAGGAAGCGGTATCTGCGCTATGGTGCCGCTGTAGTTCTTTCAGTACTGGGGTATCTGCTGACTCAAAGCTTATTTGATTACTATCTTTATGGTTTTGTGATAGGCCCGCTGCGCAACAGCAACTGGGTGGAAACACTGTCATACAATTTTTTCAGTACACTCTGGTACCTGGCACTGATGCTCGCCCTGAAGCTCAGCATTGACTGGTATGAGCAGCAACGCATAGTACAGGAAATCACAGTCAAAAAGTTAGAGGCCGAAGTCAGTTTTCTCAGATCTCAGATCAATCCTCATTTTTTATTTAATGTACTTAATAATCTTTATGCATTAACCCTCAAAAAATCGGATCTGGCACCGGATGTTGTCCTGAAGCTATCAGCTATGATGGAATATATGCTCTACGACAGTGACGATAGCAAGGTATTGCTGCAAAAGGAAATCAGTTCACTTAACAATTATATTGAACTGGAGAATCTGCGGCTGGATAACCGTTCAAATATACGGCTCAACATAACGGGAGCTGTCAACGGCCAGGAAATTGCTCCGCTTCTTCTTTTGCCTGTTATTGAAAATGCATTCAAGCACGGCGTGAGTAAACAGACGGATCATGCGTGGATGCACTGCAAATTAAATATTGACAAAAATACACTGAGGTTACAGGTTGAGAACAGCAAACCTGTGTCATCGCCGGAAAACAATAAAGGAGGTATAGGACTGAAGAATCTGAAAAAACGGCTCGAATTACTTTATCCCGATCGCCACAAGCTTCAGATACAGGATAACGAAAACACATTTCTGGTGAAGCTTGAAATTGAGCTGTAGGTTAATAACCGTATCTGAATAATTACAGAAGTTGATTCCTCAGGTATATTTTAAGCGTACAGAAAACTGATTTTTATGTTGAAATGTGTCATAATTGATGATGAGCCATTGGCCAGGGAAGTGATCGAAGGCTATCTGACAAAACTGGATGCAGGGCATTCCGTCGTTCAGTTCGGCAATGCCCGTACTGCTCTGGATTATATGGAAAACCATGGCAGTGATGTTCTTTTTCTGGATATTGAAATGCCGGAAATGTCAGGCATTGAATTTTTAAAAGCCCTTAGCCATCCGCCACTCACTATTTTTACTACGGCTTACCGAAATTATGCTTTTGAAGGGTATGAACTGGGTGTCATTGACTTTTTACTGAAACCAGTCCCCTACGACCGTTTTGTACAAGCCATCGAAAAGGTACAGGATTTCCTGAAACTCAAAGCTGAGAACTTAAAACTGGAGAATAGCCATGCAGACCACAACTCCGGTTCCGTTTTTGTAAAAAGCGGTCTTCAGCGGATAAAGCTGCAGTTTGATGAAGTTACACACATCCAGGGGCTGAAAGACTATGCGATCATTTTTACCTCTGACCAGAAAATCGTTGTTAAAGGGACTGTTAAAGCTATGCTGGAAATTTTTCCCGGGACCGACTTTATACGGGTACATAAATCGTTCATCGTGGCTATTCCCAAAATCAGGCAGATTGAAAAAAACAGAATTTTATTAAACGGGTACCAGGTTCCGATCGGAAGAAGCTACAGGAGCGAACTGGAGAAATTGCTGAAATAAGGCTGAGCCATAGAAAAACCGGTATGATACAATAATATAAAATCAAAAGCAGTACTGAATTACACAAGTTTTCAAATAAATTTCAGTAGCGATACCTATTAACTTATACAATTAATCTATAAAATTTTGCCGTACTATCGGCACTCATATCATAATTTAACTGTCTGAATTTCATTACAAATGAATAAAAAACTTCTATTATAAGTTAATATTTTCTAATAGAAGTTCTATATTGCCGCCTCCTCTGCACATAGTCAACGTTTTGCAGAGAAAAAATTTATGAATTATTATAGGACACCCATCCGAATTGGCCTTATTTTACCTGATAATCTAAGCAATTCCGTTAAATCTGCTATCCTTTTCAATATTCTCCTGACGGTAATTCTTCCGTTTTATTTGTCGTGCCTTACACTTTCTGCACAGCCTTTTCAACTTCCCGAACCAGAACACATTACCGACCGGCAAGGATTGCCGCAGGCATTTGTATCTTCCATTGTCCAGGATGAAAAGGGATTTATATGGATGGCCACACTGGATGGATTCTGCCGCTATGATGGCAATCGTTTCAAGGTTTTTCAGCCACAGACCAGTGATTCTACCGGCTTGTCCGGACCTGATGTAGTGGGTGTACAAACAGATCATAACGGTAAGCTTCTGATCGTAACCCAGGAACACCTGGATCTTTTTGACCTTCAAAGTGAGACATTCCTTAATCTTTCACAACAACCCTTTTACAAAGAATACTTTAAGAAGTTGCCGACAGTAGTATATCCCGATCGCCGTCAGCGTATCTGGTTGTCAAATCATGAAGGATTGTCAGTAATAGATCTTAAAACCAGTCATGTGAGAACTTACCGGCATCAGCAAGGAAACCCGCAAACCCTGAGTAATGATTGGGTCAATGCTATTGTAGAAGATCACAAAGGAACGATATGGGTGGGAACGAAAGAAGGACTCAATAAATTAGACGAAAAAACAGGAAGTTTCACACAGTATCTCTCGCTTCCTGATGTGCCAGGCACTCTCCCCGACAACGACATAACAGGCCTTTATCCACAACCTGACGGGCAACTTTTTATTGTATCTCCTGAACATGTTGCGCTTTTGGAACCCGATTCAGAACGAATAAAATCATACCGGATAAAGCCCTTGCAGATCTCAGAAAACAATAAAAGACAGACAAGAGTACCCATTGCTGCCGACAGCAAAGGCAACCTGTTTTTTTCTCAATATGAAAATCTGTACCGCTTCAATGAAGGAGAGGGTGTCACAGGCATTATATCCAAAAAGTCTATCGCTACCGGTATTATTGGTATACATATTGACCGGTCAGATGTACTTTGGGTAGGTACATCCGGTTCAGGGGTTTATAAATATAACCTGAAAGCCACTGCATTTTACACACATGCCTATATACGCAACTTTCATTCAGATTTACTGAAAAATATAACCGGATTACCTGAGGATCAGCTCCCCTTTTTCTCTCCGGCGACCTCATCCTATTACTTCCGTTATACGCTTGACGGACTAAGCAGAGTATGGTTCAATGTAGGGAGTTCACCCTTTCATTATATCGACCCGACAACAAAAAAGATAACAAAAGTGCCACTTCCGGTTTCATTCAGGAACGAGTATCCGTCCACTCCGGTGCCATTGGCTACTGATCCTGAAGGGCATGTCTGGGTTTTGTATGATTCCCTGGCTATGTGGTATGATGACTCAGGTAAAAAATGGCAAATATTTCCACATCTGATTGAGCTTTCCAGCTCTGAAGATGAACCCGTCAGAGCCTGGAATCAAACACATATCATTGAGTTTGTAATCGATCAGACCTATTTATGGATTGCAACAGACAAGGAAGGACTCTATCGTGTAGACCGGCAAACCGGAGCGACTAAACATTTTTCCAGCACCCCCCGTGATAAGGCTTCCATTAGTAGTGATTTATTGTTTTGCCTTTTTGATGATCCGGATGATCCGGATATCTTATGGATCGGGACCTTCGGAGCTGGTTTGTGCAGATTCAGCAAAAGCACCGGTGAGTCTATGGTATTCAATACGGATAATGGTTTACCCAATAATGTTATCTATGCTGCCATTCCGGATCAGGAAGGAAATATCTGGATTGCAACCAACCGTGGTCTGTGCAGAATGAACCGGAAAACATTTAAAAAAAGGTTGTTTACCTCAGAGGATGGTTTACTTGCTGAGGAATTTAACCGGTTTCATTTTATTCAGCAGCCTGATGGCAGGATATCACTGGGTGGCCTGACGGGAATTACTTCCTTTTACCCGAATGAAATCATCGATGATGCCTATCAGCCAGAGGTTGAAATTACAGGTATGCTGGTCAATAATGTTGCTTTGGAAGCCCGTCAATCGTCTATGAGCGACTCCCTTACTTTTCAGCAACTCAAGGAAATTCACCTGAAATATAACCAGAATTCGCTGAAAGTAGAATTTGCCGGACTCCAGTATAATAGTTACAAAAACCTGAAATATCGCTACAAGCTGGAAGGACAGGATAAAGACTGGATAAATCCGGAACGCGGAGAAGCGCTTTATACCAATCTTTCTCCCGGTAAGTATACCCTGAAACTGAATACCTCCAATACTGCAGGTGTATGGAGTCCTTATATCAGGAACTTATCGGTTATCATCTCACCCCCCTGGTGGGCAAGCTGGTGGGCGTATATGATTTATACCCTGATAGCGGTATATATAGGATATGTCCTGATCCGCCTTTATCTCAAAGAAAAAGAAACCCAGCAGCTGCATGCACTCGATGAGTTAAAAACACGTTTTTTTTCCAATATTACACATGATTTCCGGACACCACTTACTCTTATCCTGGGACCGGCCCAACAATTGAGATCTTCTTTAAACGTTGAAAAAAAGACATCCGGTAACTTTCGGCACATTGATACCATTGAACGGAATGCCCTTCAGTTACTGCAACTGGTCAACCAACTGCTGGATTTATCTAAAGCAGAATCCAAAGCATTAGAGGTGGAAACCGTAAGAGGAAACCTGATTCGTTTTATCACACAACTGTTAGCTTCTTTTCAGGCGCATGCTGCCCAAAAGCAAATTGCGCTATCGTTTCATCCTACCATCGTAACGGATAAAAGTGAATATTTCTTCGACCCGGGAAAACTGGAACGAATCCTCTATAACCTTATTTCTAATGCCCTGAAGTTCACAGAAGAAGGCGGAAAAGTAGAAATTTATCTGACTACAGCAGAAAGCGGAATATTAGTAACCATTGCTGATACCGGCTGTGGAATTCCGGCCAAAAAGCTGCCCCATATTTTCAACAGGTTTTATCAGGTAAATGATACCAGGCACTTCCATCAGCAGGGCTCAGGAATCGGACTTTCACTTGTCAAAGAATTGGTGGATTTACAGGGTGGCCGTATCAATGTATCAAGCACTGTAGATGTGGGCACCACTTTTGATCTTTACCTGCCATACGCTCTTGTTAAAACAGAGGACACAGCACAGCCTGACCCCACCGCGCCACAAACCTGTCTTCTGAACGGCCGGCAGCATGAAACACCTTTCCAGACGGTTCAGATCCTCATAGTGGAAGATAATCAGGAACTGGCAGCATTCATTGCTGACTGCTTGCCGGCCACTTATACGGTTTCTATGGCCAAAAACGGAGAAGAAGCTTTTGAAGAGGCGCTTCATACCCTTCCCGATCTGATCATCAGTGATGTCATGATGCCGGTGATGGATGGTTTTACTTTTTGCAGAATGATCAAAGAAGACATCAGAACATCACACATTCCTGTCATACTGCTCACAGCAAAAATATCGCATGAAAGTAAAATTACCGGCCTGACCTTTGGCGCAGATGAATACCTGACCAAACCGTTTCATCCGGAAGAGCTCCAGCTCCGTGTGCAAAATGTCCTGGAACACCAGAAACGGCAAAGAGACTGGATACAATCGCAGCTCATGCTGCCCGATACGGAGATCATCAGGCTGGATTCAGGTGAAAAAATGAATCCGTTTCTGAAAAAACTGTTCAGCTTACTGGAAAACCACCTTGATAATGCTTCATTTGGCATAGAAGACATTGCTACCGATTTAGGCATGAGCAGAATGACGCTCTTCCGCAAAGTAAAAACGCTCACCGGCTACTCCACCAGTGACCTGATCCGGAATTACCGGCTGAACCGTGCCACGGAACTCCTCAAAGAAGGGGTTACTATTTCTGAAACGGCCTACAAAGTCGGATTTAACAGTCTGGCATATTTCAGTAAATGCTTCAGGGATGTCTATCAAATGACCCCATCAGAGTTCATTCAGAAACAAGGGTAGTTCAGCTCTTCCCGATTGATTTCTTTTTATAGTCATCTGTTCAGATAACTACACTCTCTGCATGCCATTTATGTTTTATAAAAATTGATCAAATATGTAATGATAATTACAAAAACAATTATTTGATTTTCTATTAATTAACTTCATAAAATGCTACAAAACAGATTTTTGATACGAGATTGATAGAATTTGTTACATCATTGATAACATAGGGATCTACTAAAGACTGATTTTTGTCGGGACTTTTCTATTACCTGATAACCTCTTCATTACCGGGCATTTTTTGATTCAGATTGCTCGCCAGGAAAAACTTCGAATGATTAAGAATAAACTCACACAAAACACAGCGATCATAGCTCAACTTATTTCTATAATTAAACCCTTTCTTATATATAAATAATTGCATTTGTGTTTACAATAAACTCTAAATATGCCTATGTAAAACTGCTAATCAACGTAATCAAAAACATTAAAGAAAGCCATAAAAACGGATTCTGATAAATCAGTATTTGTTTCACGAAACCAATGAGCTCTGAACGCTCAGATAATAATCTGTAATCCTGGTATTAAAATGACTTTAACAAAATTTATTAATCTATAAACAGAAAATGTTGACAAAAAAAATACGACAACTAGGGGCCCTATTGATCCTGTATCTTGGCCTCACCCCCTTACTTTTTGCACAGGAATCCATCGGTTTGGAATGGCTCAAGGGGATTCAGGGAGACAATACCGTAACCCCTACGGCGCTCACAAGAGACAATCAGGGGAACCTGCTGATTACAGGTGGGTTTAGAGGAACGGCCGACTTTGACCCGGGGCCCGGTAACTACCCACTGACGTCTAATTCCAACAATAATTTCTTTATCCTCAAGCTGGGTCCCTCCGGTAATTTTATCTGGGCCAAAGCAATTCCACCAACATTAGAGTTTGGGGTAGTAGGAATGACAATCGGACAAGGAATTGCTACAGATGCAACCGGGAACGTATTTATTACCGGACAATTTACAGGTATTGTAGATTTTGACCCAGGACCAGGAACTCATGTCATGACAACTCCGAGTGTTAGTGATTCACATATTTTTATCCAGAAACTGAGCCCTGATGGAAACTTTCTCTGGGCTAAAAGCATGGGTGCAGATGATATTTCAAGTGATGGCAGGGGTATTCAGGTTGATGAAGCAGGTAATGTCTATTCAACCGGGCTCTTCAGGGGGTCAGTTGATTTTGATCCGGGATCCGGTACCTTTCTGATGGAATCAAAAGACACTGGTGTAGATGCCCCTACTACCTACATCCAGAAACTGAATGCCCAGGGGAATTTTGTATGGGCCAGAAGTATGTGGACAAGTGAAGGAAACGCCATCAGTCTGGATGCAGCCGGTAATATCTATACGACAGGGGCGTTTCAAGGGACGGTTGATTTTGATCCGGGCACGGGTACCTATAACCTTATTCAGGAAGGTGGTACAGTCAACACTTATGTCCAGAAGCTGAATCCCGACGGAAATTTTGTATGGGCCAATAGTATTAAAGGTGATGAATCAAGGGGTCGTGGTATCGTTGTTGACGCCAGTCAAAACCTATTGATCACCGGTTCTTTCAGCGGAACAGCGGACTTCGATCCCGGAGCCGGTGTCAGTAATCTCAGCGGAGGCCCTGGTTTTGTTCAGAAACTGAACACAAACGGGAATTTTATTTTTGCCACTGCTTTACCGATAGCAGGTTCAGGCATTGATACAGATGCGGGCGGTATATATGTAACTGGTGGTAATGTTGTACAAAAACTGGATGTAAACGGTAACCCTGAATGGCAAAAAAGCCTGAATGGCGCCAACAGCACTTCAGCAGTTAAAGTGGACAGTGATGGCAATGTGTACGCAACCGGATCTAACTATAGTCCGATTACAGGTAACGGCGCCTGCTCCAATATACTCCCCGCCGGTGGATTTATTGTCAAATTGAATGAAGATGTATTTCCTGAAGGCTTTGCTATCTCTGCCAATACCCTGGAGCCCCGCGAACAGACCACCTGTGTACTTGGGATTCCCGGTGTCATTTTTGGTACCGATGTACAGATCACCGCACCTGCCGGAGAGTCACGTCCACTTCATTATCAATGGCAGACAGGCACCTCGGCAAACGGTCCCTGGACAGATATGCCCGGTGAGATTTTCAAGGACCTGCAACCTCTGTCGGGGAATGAAACACGCTGGTACCGTCGTCAGGTAAAGGCTGTATCGGCTTTTTGTGAGCTGCAACTGCTGAATAACTCCGCCGTAGCAACCGTGGAAGTGAATAGTCTGATTGCACCTGTTGCCAATGCCGACGGCCCCCAATGGTATGTCTGTGATAACAATAATACGGTTACACTTAATGGCTCTGCCACCAACGGGGACGGCAACTATTCCTATGTCTGGTATCAGGGTAGTAATGTGTATGGAACACAGGTAGGGACTGTTGCAGATTTTACAACACCTGCCATTACTTCAGCTACTACCTATACCCTGAAGGTGACAGACGGGCAAGGCTGTGTGGATATTGAACAGGTTACTATTGTGCCTGTTGTTGCAGCTGCCGGTGCTGATAAATCGCTCTGTCAGGGCGAACAGGGCGTACAAATCGGGATGCCTCCCATTGCTGGTGCAAATGCTGCTTATTCATGGGAAGTTGTATCAGGTACTGCAGGAAGCCTGAGCTGTACCACCTGTCCGCAGCCGGTGGCTACACCGTCAGCTGAAACACAATATCAGCTGACAGTTACTATAACCCAGAAAGACAATACCGTCTGCTCCAGCACAAGTACAGTGTGGGTACGGCCTGTGAATGCTCCCAACGACCTGACAGATTTCGCCGGAACCGATAAAACGATTTGTCAGAATGAAACCGTGGTGCTTGGCGGAGCCAGTGCAGGTACAGGATATACCTACACATGGTCAACCGGCCAGTACCTGAGCAATGCTTCTGATTATGCCCCGACGTTTAACGCAGGTACAGCACATGTACTCTGCCCGATCACCTATACGGTATCGGCCACCAAAGATGGCTGTACATTTACAGATGAAGTAAAAGTGTCAGTGATTGAATCGGATATTGATTTTGCAGACGACACCAAATGCGGGCCGCGCTGGGTGCGCTCAAGAGAGGTAGTCAACTATAATTGTAACGAAGCAACCTATGCCTGGAGCGTAGTGAGTGGTACCGGCAGTATTCTGGCAACCCGTAACAATAATCAGGAAGCATTTCTGATCAGTACAGATGGTAACACGGTTTTCAGACGTACAGTCACACTTAACGGTGTTTCCTGCAGCGCTGACATAGAAATACTGCCATGTGATGATGGTCAGGTCTGTGAGTTTGAACTCATTACGTTATCCGGACAGGGATGCCCGAAGGTATTTGATGAATTTGCAGAATTGAAAGTGGGGACCAAATACATTAACCCTAACGCCTATGACTTCCAGTGGAGCCCATCCAACATGGTGGACAACGATACCGCTAAAATCGTAACCATTACCAGTAATGGCCAGTTTACGTTGTCTGTCACATTAACGAATAAACTTGACCCATCTATTCAGTGTACCCAGACGCTTGTAGTAAACCCTCCCGGCTGGGTATTGCCTGATTTTCAGATGGAAGGCGGGGCAGGCTGTGCCGGTACACCCATTGCGATCGGCGGAGCCCCTGCTGGTGGTTACAGCTACCAATGGACAGGCGATTATACTGACAGATTAAGCGATCCGTCTGTATCGAACCCCACAGCAAATGTCCTTGAATCGACTTCCTACACGGTCACTGTAACGGAAGATGCCAGTGGCTGTGTAAGTACTTATACAGTGCCGGTAAATGTCAGTACGATTTTCGTTGATGCCGGGCCTGACCGCACGGTGTGTAACGGAGGAACGGCCACCCTCGGTGTACCTGCTCCATCCGGGACCAACTGGACTTACCACTGGGAACCCAGCGATGCGGCATGGACCAACAGCACCGATGAAAACGATGCACAACCCCAGGTCATATTTGCAGCAACTTCCCCGCAGACCTTCACTGTCACGGCAACCGACCCAGTAACAGGATGTACCGCTACCGATCAGGTAATTGTCCGGAACGAGCAGGAAGACGATGAATACAGCGGAGCGGATCAGGAAACCTGTACAGGTGCCCCTGTGGTACTGGGGACAGAGCCTGTTACCGGAGCGACGTATGCATGGTTTGAAGCAGACGGATCTACTCCTGCTACAGGATTGAGCTGTACTGATTGCGCTCAGCCGGTTTTCACAAATCCGCAGGCTACCAAAACCTTTGTTGTAAGCGTTTCATACGAAAACTGTACAACTCCGATCTCCGCAAATGTAACCGTCACGGTTAAACCGGTAACTGGCCTGGATCTTGCTGATATTAATTTATGTGAAAGCAATGAGATCGAAATCGGATTTGGAAACGGCATAAACCCGGCAGCACCGGCCAATGCTACTTTCCAATGGTATCCTGAAACGGGGCTGGACGATCCTTACATCGCCAACCCTACTGCAACCGTAAACCAGGCAATACTTTATTCGGTCATTGTTACACTTGAAAATGGTTGTGAATTCAGAGACGAAGTTCAGATAAATCCATTGGCTGACCCGGGCACCGATCATGCCATCTGCCTGGGTGAGTCTGTGGTCATCGGAGGCAATCCGGTAAACGGTATTACCTATGAATGGACAGGCGCGGGTATTGTTGGTCCGGCTAATGTAGCTAATCCTACAGTACAACCCACGGTTACCACAATCTATACCCTGACCACTACGAATCAGGACAACTGTGAAAGCGTTTATCAGATTACGGTTACAGTGAACACTCCTGTTGATTTCAATATTGTGGGTAATACCACGATTTGTGAAGGTGGGGTAGCAACTGTAGGTATCGACGGACCGGTACCACCTAATTCACGCTGGCTCTGGACCCCGGCCAACGGTGTACAGAACCCGGAAAGCCCTAATACCATTATTGCGGCCACTACCACAAGAACCTACAAGTTAACTCAAACCAATACAGTGACCGGCTGTTCAAATGCCAAAGAAGTCATCATTGTTGTTAACCCCGGATTTAACGTAACATCAGAAGATCTGGAAATATGCCCTGACGATGAAGATCCGCAATCCATGGTGCTGAATGTTACTGCAGGTTCAGGCAATTATCAATATGCCTGGTCTCCGGCAACAGGCCTTTCAAATCCATTCATTGCCAACCCTGTGGTGACTCCAACAGTATCAACTACTTATACTGTAACCGTTACAGATCTGAATTCAGGTTGTCAGTTTGCCAGATCGGTGGATGTTCAGGTCAAAGCTTTAGTAGATTGTGGTTCATTGCCCGTCACACTGGTATCCTTCGATGTAAAGGAAGAAGGATCGGTCGCTCAGCTGACCTGGAAAACCTCCTCCGAAATCAACAGCAGCTATTTTGAGGTTCAGCAAAGCCTTAATGCCCGCGAATGGAGAGCCATCGGACGCGTATCTGCCGTGGGAGATGAAGCCTCCCTCAGGTCCTACAGTTTCACTGACACCGAGCCTAATGATGGAATGAATTATTATCGCCTCAAAATGGTCGATCGGGATGGCACTTACGATTACAGCCATATCCGCAGTACCAGTTTTGAGCAATCCATTACCACTACTGTTTTCCCTAATCCGGTTGCCGATATACTCCATATCAAAACCAGTGATTGGGAGAATGTCAGCCGCGTGGATATCCTGAATACCGCTGGACAAACCGTATACCAGTCGCAGAAAATTCCTTCACAGGAAGTGAACATTACCTCTCTGCAAGCAGGTGTTTACCTGGTGAAGGTAATCCGGAAAAACGGGATAATGACTATCCGTAAAATTGTGGTTGTTAAATAACACTAACTATACACATCTGTATTCTACACACAGTATATATTAGAGTGGAAAGCACAGAGGCTGCCTTGGTTTAGGCAGTCTCTGTTTTTTTGAATGATTCCGGTATGGAAGCAATTCCATTTTTGTTCTTTTCAATGGATCGTTTCAAAATCAGGCGCCGGTTTAAATGAATTTTCATTTTTTTCACTGGTCATGGTCAACAACAGGATGGTTATCAGGAAAAATATATTGAAGATTCCTGCTTTCATTGATTTTAACGGTCCCATGAATAAAAATCTCATTATTAAAGTTAAGAATTCACCTTATCACCATTGATTTTGCAGCGTCTGCTGTTAATAGATTTACTTGCCGGAATGATTATTTCACCCCTTTCGGGGTTTTAACCCATAATAGTTATTTATCTTCCTATAATCATTTCAGCCCTTCGGGGCTTTGCCTGACACCTGTCCATTATCCTGATTTATTTTATGGTACAATCGTTGGTCAATTGACCGTTTACCATCAATAGTAAAAATACAAACCGCAGATCAGCTTTCCCCTGAAAATTTACTCTTTCAGGCGTTGAATCCATTCCATCGTCGCCACCTGATTATTTAATAGAAAATATAGCCACAACTACCGATTCAGCTGCAAAGCGATGCTATTATCTTCATTCCGGATAGGAAATCCGGGATTTACAATCAAAAACTAACGTTAATCAATAATCCCGAAGGGATGGCAGGATTATAGAAAAATGAAATGAGACAAATCCCCAAAAACCCGAAGGAGGTGAAATAACATCATAACATCGAACCGGTATTTCCGCTAATTAATATTCAATACATGGCCGTCAGAATTATCAGGATTTTCTGAGAAATATGAGATGGGTATGATGAAAAATAGTTGTTTACCTTACCGAAATGATCATGTCACCCCTTCCGGGTTTTAACCGATAATGGTTATTCATTTGCCTATAATCATTTCAGCCCTCCAGGCTTAGAATAACCACGAAGTGGCGGAATGAATATAGAAAACAGCTGGAAAATCACGTTCATAAAAACTGAAAGGATGATATAGTAAGGCCGTAAGATTACTACGGATTTCCAATCGGAGATTTCTAATCGGGAACTGACGTTAATCAATAATCCCGAAGGGATGGCAGGATTATAGAAAAATGAAATGAGACAAATCCCCAAAAACCCGAAGGAGGTGAAATAACATCATAACATCGAACCGGTATTTCCGCTAATTAATATTCAATACATGGCCGTCAGAATTATCAGGATTTTCTGAGAAATATGAGATGGGTATGATGAAAAAAGGAAGCTTATTTTTTTGGCCCGGACAATAGCATATTTCAATATTTCCCAGGTCTTCAATGGATGAAATACCTGGGAAATGCAATCGCCGTTTTCTGTTTTATCTGGCAAGTGATCTGTTTCCTTGCTATTTCATGATGTCCACATCCATTTCAAGGCAGGCCACCTCCTCCAGCAATTTGCTAATATCCAGCGCCTTGTTAAGATTTTTTATCTGATCAAAAGTAATATCCCTGTCGAGTATAAATTTCCAGGTGTCAGGGTCTCTGTCACAGGCAAGTTCAATACCGTTCCCATCCGGGTCAGTCAGATAAAGGGCAATATGACTGGTATGGTCACTGGCTCCATTGATGGGATATTTTTTATCGATCAGCCGTTTCAGGGCAAGGGCCAGGTCCTTTCTGGTAGGGTAGTTTAAGGCAAAATGGTAAAGCCCTACCCGGTTTTTTGAAGCGGTTCCGGTACCGTCTGTATTTCCAGCCCCCTTTGTATTCCATGTATTAAGCCCGATATGATGATGATACCCTCCTACAGAAAGAAATGCCGCTGTCCCCAGATTTAACACCAGGTCGAAACCCATTATATCGTGGTAAAAACTGATGGAACGTTCAAGATCGGATACATTTAAGTGAATGTGCCCGATGCGGAGTCCGGGCGGAGCATGATAATTTGTGCTGCTGTTTTCCATAACGATTATTGATTTTCATAAAGTTGATTGTAATTCATCTGTTCATTCAGACAACCCGCTTCAGGTCTTCACCACAACTCTGAACTCATCTCCCGTCCTGAAACTTACTATCCGGTACTTTTATATGGTTTTAGAGAGCCCGGGTGGTTTTATCCTGAACAGACAAAACCTTTCGGCCCCGGGCTGACAGAGGGTTTCATTTCATGGCCAAAGCCGTATAAAGGCATCAGCTGGTATCCAGCGTGGTCACCTCCGGAAGATCATACAACGAGAGATTTCCACCGACATTTGCCAACCCGTTGAGATCAGTCAGATCATGAAGTTTTTGTAACAACACATTTCCTCCTATTGATGTCAGATTCTCCAGACCTGTAAGAAGGGTTAAACCCGGGTTTCCTTCTATCCACACTTCTCCGGCAACGCTGGTTACATTACTGAGAAAGGAAAGATCCTGAATATTGTACACATACAGTCCGCCCGGCAATGCTGTACAGTTACTGTAATTCTGATTATAATAATACAGCATTTCCTGAAGGACATTGTGCACAGGCAACTCCAGCCCAAAACAAGGCAGAAACGATTAAGAAATAAAGTTTCTTCATGAAATCAGGGTAATGGTTCCGTTAAAATTCAATCCTGTACAGCCTATCAGACAATGCTGACACATTACTACAAAGCACTGATTTTGTCACCAGAAACATTATAACACAGGTCTCAGATACTATCAAATTTGTAACACGAAGTCTGTTCCGGCATGAAAATGAAGATTTTTCAGAAAGGGAGGAGTTCCCGCTCTGCTCAATAGCTTCCGCTCTGCCTTCCTGTAACACTTCCCCTCTACCTGCAAATCAAACCAAAAAAAACAGCAGCGAAGAAGGCTCCGCTGCTGTCAGGTTGAATACTTTTATTCTTCTAAATAATGTAATCCGTCTTCAATAACCAGGACGAAAAACTGTTCTGAAATGATCGTTCACTCATCACTTTTGGAATTATTCCTTTCCCATAAACGGGTCCGTTACACTTTCCCTGCCGGTTTCCACGTGCCCGGCATACCGTCTGATGGTAGCTGACTGATCAACCTGTATGCTGACATCGTACCAATTGTGGCTTTTGCCCAGTTTCACTACTCCGGATGATGGGCTGCCTGCCGGTACTTTCAGGTTTAAAGGTCTGGCACCATACACATTGTCAATAACAGAAACAGAAATTGCCTTTGTTCCGTAGTTTTCAATGTTCAATTGCAGGTCACCCTGGGGCTTACCCGCCTTGTCCAGGGAATATGCACAGGTTACCACCATATCCTGATCCTGGCCGTCACCTGCAAACTCCCGGAAAAAACCATTAGGGCCATATACTCTCAGATGATATTTCCCGCCTTCAAAATCAGACAGGTCCCAGGTTTGCTTCAGCGTATCTCCGGCTTTGACGGCAAAATTCCAGACGCCCAGCTCTTCACCTCTGTAAGGATTAATAGCATAGATAATAAAGGGTGAACCTGCTGACTTTCCACCAAATACCTTATTTCCGGCATGCATTGCTATTTCAAACGTTGCCTTGTCTCTGGAAAGATTTCCTTCCACATACAGCTCGTACGGAATTGCACACGACGGCCGCGTCCCCGGCTCCTGTCGGGGCAGCAGCGTGCTGGCAGAAGTATTGCGGTTAATTTCCCCGATCTCGCTTGCCGACAATGGTTTAAAATTCGAAGGTGCATCACGGAATTGTGCTTTATGAATCGTGGTCACCAATTCATCGCGATGAACAGGTTGAGGTTTTTTGTATACGGAAGGATCATAAGGTTGAAAAACGGAACTGATATTTCCGCAGATCGCCCTTCTCCACTCGGTTATATTGGTTTCCTTTATTTTTTTACCGGATTTATGACTTGTAAATTCTTCGAGAAACTGAATAATAGACGTATGGTCAAAAACCTGCGAACAGACTTTGCCTCCGCGCGACCAGGGTGAAGCGATGACCAGCGGCACCCGGAAGCCAAGTCCGATAGCCCCTTCCCTTGCATTAGCTTTGGGCACCTGCGACTGGTCCTGCTCCAGCGTCACGTATTCAGCTTTTATATCAATCCCTTCCGAAACTTTTCCGGAATCGGGCTTGAATGGATTGGGAATGGAAAACGGCGGAACATGATCATAGTAACCGTCGTTTTCATCGTAACACAAAATAAAAATTGTCTTCTTCCATACCTCCGGATTTTGCGTCAGAATATCCAGCGTTTCCGAAACGTACCAGGCACCATACCAGGGGGCAGACGGGTGATCCGAAAAATTCTGAGGAGAGGCAAGGTAGGAGACCGTCGGCAGCTTACCCTCCTTAACATCTTTACGGAACTGATAAAAAATATCACTTTTAGGAACCTGCACTCTCCTTTTTTCTCCGTTTTCCTCGTACGTAACCGTACTGAGTTTCAGATAATCAGGATCTTCCCTGTTGGACACAAATGCCCGCTTATGCAGATCACGCTCTGCCGCTGAGAATTTTCTGAGGTTTTCTTCACTGTATTGAGCCAGATCCTGCCCGTATTTTTCCAGTAATGCCGACTGGTTATCATAAGTTTTTGAAAGCTTCACTTTTTCGTCTGCTGAGGCCGTCTCCATTTTCTCCTTCAAAACAGCCAGCTCGCTCCTGAGTTTTTCCACTTCCAGCCTGGCGTACCGGAGGTAGTCATCCGAAGATTTAACGTGGTATTGTTCGTATCTTTCAAGCGGATTGCAGCCGAAATTACTCAGCCACGAGCCCAGCCCCGGGTGGAATTGCATGATAGCCCCTACTTCATTCTGATAAAATTTCCAGGTCACACCCGCCTCCTGCATCCGCTCAGGAAAAGTCTTCCATCTGACCGGCTTATTGATCGAAAAATAGCTGTTCCTGACCACGGCCAATGAATCAATATCCTGTTTTTCACGAATCGTACCCGACCACAGATAATAGCGGTTCGGATGGGTAGGAGTCATGGATGAGCAGAAATTCTGATCACAAACCGTGAAGGCGTCAGCAAAAGCATAGTAAAACGGCAGGTCTTCGCGACCGTAATACCCAAGGGTAAGCGGCATATCTGAGTATTCCTTATGACCGGATCTTTTTGATGTCAGCCACTTATCGTACTTCCCGCCATTGTACGCATCGACCTGCGATTCCCTCGAATGCGGCAGATCGTGCATCCAGGTTGCTTTGGTATTCTTTATATCCAGCCTGAAAGGCGCGTACGTATCTCCTTTCTTATCCGTCTGCAACCATACTTTATTTTTATCGGGCAAAGAAATAGCACGGGGATCATTGAAGCCCCTGACCCCCTGCAGTTTTCCGTAGGCGTGATCGAAGGAACGGTTTTCCTGCATCAGAATCACCACATGCTCGGCATCCAGATAAGTCGTACCCGGATCAGGATGAATGGCCATGGCGCGCTGCACCGATTCGGGTAAAAAACCCATCATTCCTGCCCCGCCGGTCAGCAGTGCAGCCTTTTTCAAAAATGCTCTTCTTGAATCCATGTAAGCTCTTGTTTATCTATTATTTAAAAAAGCCGGTGAAGGGTAGAGTTATACTTGGGATGGAAAAGTTTTATGATAATCATTTCAATACCTTCTTTAAAACAGAGTTCTGCAGAAAATCAACAGAAATCAATACGCAGTTGCATGCTGATCACCAAAAACCAGCAGACGATTGCACAATTAAAATAAAATATGCAATTTGTTGACGATTTAACTATTCCTGATTCATGAAATTTATTTTTCTCGCCTTTCTGGCCTTCTGGTCTTATCATATCCGTGTCGGTGCACAAAATAACCACTCCGCAAATCATCAGGTCAGCATTACCACACAGCCTGCCGCTACACAAGTACAGCTAACCTCTGACGGACTGATACAGGTGAACGTTCATCCGGAAGATCTGCAAAAATGGCAGCAGGCCGGCTATGTCCAGTACAGTCAGCTGGGTGCAAAAGGGGATGGAAAAACAGATGATATACAGGCTATTGTTGCTACCCACGCCATAGCCAACGCTAACCATTTAAAAGTAAAAGCAGACCCTGATGCCACCTATTACATTGGAGGTACCGCACGTACGGCCTACATCCGGACAGATACTGATTTCGGAAATGCGCATTTTATCATCGATGACACCAATGTCGAAAAACGTACCATGTCTGTTTTCTCGGTAGTATCCGATCATCAGCCGATACCTTTGGAAGGCATCACCAAACTGAAGCGTAACCAGGCTCGTATCAAGGCGCAGTTACCCGGACCGAGCATTATTTCGGTAACGAACAAGAACGTACGTCATTACATCCGTTACGGATTGAATCAGGATAACGGTTCGGCTCAAACTGATTTATTTGTGGCAGATGCAAAAGGTAATGTAGACCAGAACGCTCCCATTATCTGGGATTTTGATCAGATTACGGAAATTACTGCCCTGCCCATCGACCAGACTCCCCTGCATCTCAAAGGCGGGCGATTCACCACCATTGCGAACCGTGATGAGTCGAAGTACAATTATTACAGCCGTAACATCGACATCAGACGCTCGCATGTAACAGTTGACAGCCTGCAGCATTTTATAACAGGCGAAGGTGAACAGGGTGCCCCATATGCGGGATTTCTGAACATTAATAATTGTGCTTATGTGACCGTCAAAAACACTGTGCTGACCGGCCATAAAACCTACCAGACGATTGGTTCGGCAGGTAAACCGGTCTCGATGGGGAGCTATGATTTATCCATAAACCGGGCATTGAATATTTCCATTATCAACAGCAGCCAGTCGAACGACATCCGCGACCGTACTTATTGGGGTATTTTAGGGTCTAATTATTGCAAAAACCTCCTGTACGACAATTGTACCTTTTCGCGCTTTGATGCCCATAAAGGAGTCGCCAATGCCACCATCCGTAATTCCCGGTTAGGACACATGGGTATTAATGCTATTGGGAGCGGTAAACTGATCGTTGAGAATACGACCATCTACGGACGAAGCCTTGTCAATCTTCGCTCCGACTACGGGAGTACATGGCAAGGGGAATTTATCATCCGGAACTGCATTTTAGAACCGCCTGCTGAAAATAAAACAGAAAGCATCGCCCTGATCAATGGCTCTTACAGCGGTGAGCATGATTTTGGGTATGTCTGCTATATGCCCGAACGTATCACCATCGAAAACCTGCAGATAAGAGATGCCAACCACTCCGACTCGTACAAAGGTGCCGTGGTGTTTTCGAACTTCAATTCCCGGATGAAAGATGCCTCTTTTCAGGAAAAGTTTCCCTACGTCAAAACTAAAGAAGTGATCCTTCATAACATCACCTCCGCAAGCAATAACCCCATTCAGATAAGTACCAATGAATATATGTTTAGAAGCGTTAAAATAAAACATAAATGATGATTGGGTAACCGCGGGTTCAGAAACAAAAGACAGAAGCCATCCCTGATCTAATTCAGCTACTGTGATTTGCGATCCTGCAGATCACTCACAAGGGCAATGTAAATTCCCATGATAGTATCTGCTACTAATTTATAACAGAAAATATCAAAATGGGTTTGAGTTTATGAAACAGGCTCAGGCCCATTTTATAATATATTTTCAATAATCTTAATTAATCCTACCATGACAAATCCGATTAAGATTGCCGGTAAGTAGAAATAAACCATTCATGATTTATCTCAATACCAGGGTATCTTTTACAGGAGACTATTGTGAATCATATTAAAATTATAAATGATTATTTATGAGTATTTTTTCACTTTTCAGATTAGCATTACTTTTCATTCTCCTCTTTAACGGCATTCCCCTTTTGGGTCAGCCACGCATTATATTCGATACTGACATTGGGTCTGACTGTGATGACGCGGGAGCAATGGCAGTTTTACATAAATTAGCCGACAAAGGGGAAATTGATCTGCTGGGAGTGATTTTCAGCTCTAATGCCAATGTGCATGGTGCAGCAGTCTGTCAGATTATTAACGGATATTACGGGCGCCCCTCGCTGCCAACAGGCCAATACCGTGGAACCGCACGCATTGGCGATAAACGTGATGGTTATCTAAGCTATCTTGCCACAACTCCGGATCACAACACTCACAGCCAACCTGATTCGTTGTCAGAATTAGTGGCCGCTTATAAAAAACTTCTGGCCGAGCAACCTGATGCCAGTACTACCATCATAACGGTTGGGCATCCTGTCGGATTATTTTACCTGATCAATGATAAAGAAGGCATGAAACTAGTCAAAGAGAAAGTAATTAGCTGGATTGCCATGACACATACGGATACAATCCCGCAGAACGACTGGAATTTCGGTAAAAACGGAACTGCCCTATACCTTTCCGGACTCCTAAAAGCTTGGCCAAGCAAGGTGTATTTTAGTGGTGCAGGCAAAAAAGTGATCACGGGAAATAAAAAACTACAGCATACTCCCCTTCATAATCCTGTAAGAATTTCGTATGAGCGCTGGGGAAACAACGCTTTAAAAAACGGTCGGTCAAGCTGGGATCAAATCGCTGTGCTTTTTGCTGCAAGGCCTTCCTTTTTTGATGTAGAAAAAGGTCTATTGACTCAAAATGATCAGCTAGAGACAAGTTGGAGTACACAAAGTAACCATGACAGACACTATAAAATAACTCCCAATATCCCCGTTCCGCAGCTGGAATCCATCATTGAGGATTTAATGAGTGAAGCTCCCGTCAAATAACAGACAGGGCTTCACTCATTGGAGAGAAAAGTGAATTGCAACGTAAGAAAGCCCCCATCCCCAATCTTCGTGATGAGGGCCCTTCTCCGAACTTTATATCGTGGAAAAAGTGAGAATAAATCATCAGCTCTTTTCTTCCACGATTAGCATCTACAGCCTAGTTAAGTAACAGAAAAACCTTACAGAGCATTGTTGGCAGACATTTACATTTTCCCATAAAAGTATGATTTTCAACACTTTCCCAACCCTTACATCCTGCGCTTTTGGTGCAGGGCAGATTGGGCGAAAATCATTTACTGCCAGCCCTGAAAATATCCAGAATACAGGTAAGCTATGCTATGCTTAATCAAATAACATAGAAGCAATGATCAGCGTGATAAAGATGTTAAAGGTCTGTGCGATCAAAAAGGCGTACAGTGGTTTACGGTTGTCAGCATTGATTAAGTCGGCCAGTCTTGTTTCGAGCCCGATGCTCGTAAAAGCAAGCGCGAACCATAAACCCTGTAAACTTTTCAGGCTTCCCTTTACACTGTCAATAGCGGCCGGGGTCAACGCAAATGAAAATAGTAAAGAGGCAGCCATAAATCCCAGGATAAACTTAGGAAAACGCTCCCAAATCAATGACACCGATGGTTTGGTTTGCTGTACAGTCTCCGAATTGTTTTTTGTAATGGTCCAGTAAACACTAATTGCAAAGGCAGCAATACCTAAAAGTACATTCTGCGAAAATTTAACAATACTACTGATCTTCAACGCTTCCTCCCCTGCTAATGTCCCGGCGGCAACCACTGCCCCGCTGGTATCAATGGACCCTCCCAGCCATGCGCCCGTTACCTGTGGGGATAAACCAAGGTAATCGGCGGCATAGGGCATCAGAAGCATCATCGGGATAGCGGTAATCAAAACCAGCGATATCACGTAAGATAATTTTTTACTGTCACCATCAATAGCACCTGATGTTGCAATTGCGGCTGAAACTCCGCAGATCGATACCGCAGACGAAAGCATCATGGTCAGCTCATCATCCACCTTTAATTTCTTACACACCCAAAAGGCAAAATACCAAACAGACAATACAACTACCAACGCCTGAATCAAACCCAGAGATCCGGCTTTCAGTACATCTCCGAAAATGACATTTGTACCAAGCAGCACAAGGCCAATCTTCACGAACAGCTCAGTGGATAAGGAATCGCGCAGCCAGGAAGGAATTTTAAAGAGGTTACCAATCAAAAGCCCTATCACCAGGCTGAAAATAACGGCTTCAAGATTCAGATCCTTAAGTGTCTTATTTCCGGCAAGCAGGAGTGCTCCGGATGTCAATACAAATACAACCGGAAATCCAAGGAATATAGCCCTTAACGACCTTCCCGTCAGAAGTATGCCTCCAATAGCAAAGAGATATGTGAAAATGAACTGTTTTAAAATAATCGTAAGGTTCTGCTGATTGAAAACTTTTCCAAAAAGATCACCTCCGGTTTTCCATTCGAATGAAGGTGCGGGAATTACCAGTCCTGACAGAGAAATAATAATGATAACAAGGCCAATCATAACGACAGTCCAATCTTCAGTCCAACTTAGTTTAGGTTTACCAGGGAAAGCCATTTCGGTTAAATAACAGGTTTAAGGATAAAAGATATAAAAACTTCAAAATTGTTAATTTGTGATATGTACAGATGACTATATCGCAAATATAAAAATACCTCCTGATTTTCCTGTTACTAAAAGAAAATATGAACTATTAAAAGATGGGACTGATTCTTAACTGTAATTGTCTGCCTGTTGCTGCATCGATCGCATAGGCTTGCCGCTTGGCCGATGTGGTATACATTACCCCGTCTACAATAATCGGATTAGACTGGCTGCCCGACGGTTGGGCATCTTTTGGAAGATCATTAACCGCAAAAGACCAGGCCGGTTTCAGCTGACTGACATTGGAAGTATTGATCTGGTCCAGAGGCGAATAGCTGGAGCTGCCTTCATCTGCTTTGTATACAGACCAGGTCCTGTCATTGTTGCGGTTGGAACCGCAGGCCGTCATCAGCGTAATAAGCCCTACGGAGATCAGGTATTTCAGGTTGTTTTTCAGGCTTCCTCTTTTCATATATACATAGAAATTGAGACTTTACATTTCATACTATTTGTCCAGACCTTTTTCGTGCAACCATTCCGACATAAGGTCTGCTATTTCAATGTTGTTCAGGTCTGAAAATGGGAAGTGGGTATTGCCCATAATTCCGGTTTCAGGCAGGTGTACAACCGTCACATCACCGCCATACCGGTTTACGGCATCCCGCCATAGCCGTGCCATTTCCAGCCGTGCCCGCCAGCCGTCTGCCCCCGGATTGGGATCGGGTTTTGCAGGTATATAGTCTCCGTAGTAAATGATGACAGGAATCTTTGTAAGCTTTAAAAATGCCTCTTTTGTAATCCCGACAGCATCAAGCGGTCCTGCCGAACTCGCTATGGGTTCAGGCACTTCTCCTTCAGGAAACACAAAACCGCTTCCAGGCTCATAGGATACAATCGCTTTCACATTCTGATTTTGAATAGCCGAAAGCCAGCCCATACCCCCGGAATGGGAATGTGTCACCAGAATTGCCGGACCGGTTTTCGTGAACAGTGCCGAAGCAGCATCTACATTAACATCGATATCTATGGGTCCGATACTGGGTGTCATGGAGCGAAAATACTGGTTCAGCGTTTCGGAATCTTTTGAGAATTGTACGCCCGGGAAATAATCCGGCCATATACCGATCCGGAATGTGCCGAACCAGTTCTGCTCATCCGGAACAGGCGTTACTGTTGTTTCCACCGTGCTCCGTCCGGCATTTCCACGCCTGGGCTGGTTCATCAGGTACACTCCGAAACCCCGCCTCAGAAAAATATTCTGAAATCCTTCCCGCCCGTCGGGAGTGGTCTCCCAGGTTTTGGAAAACTGGCCGATGCCATGCCAGAACACAAGAGGCAGTTTTTTAGCGTTTACCGGTATCTGGTAGAATAACCAGGCATGGTCTCCATGAAAGGTCTGCCCCTCCGGAGTCCGTTTAACCGGGTCATAAGTACCCGGATTTGTAATGACGGTACCGCCTACCGCAAAACTACCCTGATCTTCGATCATCAAGGGCTCCTTCTTTTTTGAAGTCTGAGCGTATGCACCATCCGATGTTATCACCGACAGCACAAACACGAAAAACATTATTTTTTTCATACTGTAGCTCATCTGCCTTCAGGAATGCTGTGATATTCATCATCTGTAACGGCTTCCAGCCATACGGTAGGCCCCTTTTCCCGGCTGGTAACAGCGACCTGAACGAAAGGGGTGTCTGCACTTGCACCATGCCAGTGCGGAATATCCGGCGGACATTTGATCACATCTCCTTTCCGGAGTATTACCTTAGGCCGGCCTTTTTCCTGATAATAACCTATGCCACCCGTAGCAAGCAGTATCTGTCCTCCCGGGTGCAAATGCCATTTGCTCCTTGCGCCCGGCTCGAAGGTTACATTGCCTACGCTGTTCTGATTTAAGCTGTCACTCTCTATCAGGGAATGGACGTACACCGTACCTGTAAAATTATCGTTCGAAACTTTTTCTCCTTTGGGAAAAACCATATCCGCGTCTTTTTTTCCGGTATCGGATGGCAGCGTGCCGCTGTTACCGCAGGATAACAGGCCCGACAGAGCACCTATTGCCGAAACCATCATGATATTTTTCTTTAATCCGGTATAGCTCATTTTAAATTTTCCTTATAAAATTCTTCTAATTTAGTTACCGCCTGTGCTACGTATTCAGGCTTCCAGTAAGTTTGTATATGCGTAGCACCATCAAGCAGAAACAGCTCCTTGTTTTTTGCACGGGTTGCTTTGCCGAATGCTTCATCCGTCATATATTTTGTATCCGCTTTACTTCCGGCCATCATTAACAGAGGCTGCTCAATTAAATCCATATTCGCAGCGGCATCCCAGGTCATTAAGTCAAGCAGGCTGCTCATGGTGTACAGAAAGGTTGAATTCGGATGCGCATGGGTCCTGTAGTAATATACATATCCCTCCCGGTACAGATCTGTCGGAGTTTTAGCGATTTCCTCATCGGTAACAGTGGCCACACCTGCATAGATTATTTCACCGCCGGCAGCCTCTTCAGCCCGGGCATCCGAAGCTTGTTTTAAACGCTCTCCGACTGTGCCAAGCTGGGAGTTCTGAAAGCCGTTACGTCTTACCTCTCCGGAATTGAACATACTCAGCGTAGCCACTGCTTTAAAGCGTTTGTCTGACTGGGCTGCTTTTAAGGTATAGCCGCCTCCGCCACAAATACCTAAAACACCTAAACGGTCTGTATCTACCCCCGGGTAGTTGGTAATATAGTCAGCCATACCATGAATATCTTCGGTACGGTAAGCAGGATTATCTGTATGACGCGGCTCTCCACCGCTTGCTCCCTGATAGGATGCATCGGCAACAATGGTAATATATCCTGCCTCTGCCAGCCGCTGTGCATATAATCCGGCCGTCTGCTCTTTTATACCCCCGTTAGGGTGTGCTACCGCTACTGCCGGATATTTCTTTGAGGTATCGTAATTAGCCGGGATATACACATTGGCAGCTATTTCAATACCGTTGAGCTTATATTTTACCTGATGGATATTTACTTTTCCTTTTTCATTTTTGACAATGGCTTCATCATATACCAGGGAGAAGGGATTTTGTTCATATCTCTTCTGAGCGGATTGCGCATTTACCAAATCTGTAGCTGCCATTGACGTTACTATTGCAACTATTGATGTTAAATTTTTCATCTCTTAAATCATTGAATTTACTTCTTGCCTTTCAAAACTTCGTCCAGAACCTGTTGTGCGGCCCTTGCTTCTTTCTTGCCGATGGATTCTCCGATGATGCCGACAAACTGTTGCAACTGCTTTTCTGTTAAACCCACATTCAGACAAATTTTCAGATGTGATTGCAGCATAGGTTCCACACCGCCTATACCGGCAAGTACAGACACCGTCGCCAGTTCTCTTTGCGTGTAATTCAATACATCCCTTTCAAAAATATCGGCGAAGAGATGCTCTTTCAGGAAGACTTCAATTACAGGTGCAAATGCCGAATAGCCTGTCCGGGGACCGTTTTGCGGTGTACCTAAAAGCGAGTCCAGAATGGCTTTACCCCGGTCATATTTGCTACGTTCATCTTTTACAGGCGATGCTTCAGTACCCGTTACATCATGAATACCTTTGGCTTTGCGTTCATCCAGCACAGCCATGAAGGTCTGCAATCCCCGTATACTACGGGGAAATCCGGCGTAAGCATAAACGTGTACCAGGTTTTCTTTGATCTGGTTGACCGTCAGCCCCGCTTCAAGCCCCGCATTCAGCTCCGTTTTCAGTTTTGACAAATCACCTTTCCCTGTCAGTGCTGAAATACGGACAACCGCCTGCTGTTTTTTGTCTAAATTCTGCTCTGCATTTGTTTGGGCATATATATCTGTTGCAACAATTACTGCCGCAACAAATAATATTAACTTTAAAAGTTTGCTCACCATTATTCCTATTATTTATACTTCCACTAAACCGGTATATCCGGCCATTAATTAACAGTACAAAGGTCAGCACTAAACTTTGATCATCAGGTAAACAAATTACCGTTTTGTCTACCAATATCACTTATCCGGCCCACTCTTTCGCTATGGGAGAGGAGGAATCAGGATGATATTGCTGAACTGGCCGGAGCCGCCTCTGTATTCATAGGGTAATACAAGGCTTGGCGCAGGCCGCATTAGCGGTTATTATTGCTGTTCATTTTAACCGGACGGAGTAAGCGCGAGAAGGTAAGTGACCCCATTTTCCATTCACCGTTTTCTTTGATATACACTTCGGTTACCATAAAGGGATTGGTAACGGTATTACCACCAACCACTGCTTCCAGATCAATGTCATTTAAGAGTATGGCAGTATTACCGATGATGTTCACCGTCACAGCATAGACTTCCGCTTTCCTGTACCAGATACCACCGCTTTTGATAACATCCAGTTCCCGCTGTTTGTCCCAGGATCCACCCATGTGTACAAACATCGATTTCTCATGAAAGAGACTATCGAGAACCTCTATATTTTTATCTGCCATCCACTGCCACTTCGCACCTGAAAGATCCATGATTTCCTGCTCTGCCGAAGTATTTTGTGCAAAAGACGATTGTACATTCATAAGAATTAAAAACAATCCGGTAACTAATGTTTTCATACAGAAAATTGTTTGTAAATAGATTTAGAACAAAATATTCATCCTGATATATGATCTGCGGTCTCTACCCCATTTCTCACCGGACATTGATAAAAATCGCTTATCCAGTTAAACCTGTTTTCTTCAACCAATTCTGCACCTCAACCTGTACCTGCTTTTCCTTTTCACCTTCCATCACGTATAAAATCCCGTCTCTTTCAACACCGCCTCTGGTAGAAAAGCCCTCTAATACGGTACTGTTGGGGCATAATTGCTTCACCGTTTCAAAACTGCTGCCAACACCATAGCCTCCATTGGTGTTAAAGGGAATGACTGTTTTTCCACTCAGATTATATTGGTTCAGAAAGCTCTTCACAGGAGGTGGCAGCTGCATGCCCCAGGTCGGAAAGCCGACAAAAACCACGTCGTATTTATCCATGCCGGCAATCTCTGTTTTTAAGGGTGGCAAATAACCTCCTGCATTTTCATCTGCTACCTGATTGACGGTAGTCTGGTAATGTTCAGGATAGGGTGTTGTCAATTCCAACGCTACCAGATCACCTCCCATTTCCCTGTAGATGATATCCGCAACGGCTTTCGTATTTTTTGTTCGCGACAGATAAACAATCAATACTTTTTGATTCATTAATAAATTGCCATTTCCCGTTTGCCGGTCTGTTTTTGCCGGTTGTTCTGCCAGACAGGATGTACACATATATAAGGCTATATTCAGCCATAACCAATATGTTGTTAACTTTTTCATTTATAACATTTTTACTGA
>JBEBXQ010000059.1:0-27430 GCA_040391535.1 Telluribacter sp.
TGATCAGTAGTATTGGAAACCGGAAGCTCAAGCCGTGTGTTTTTCTCCAGCTGTGCGGCTGAAGGAAAATTCAATCCTATCAGCAAACAGCTCACCCACCAGGACTTCAATGATATGTGTATAAAAGTTTTCATAAGCAGGTACAGCACTGCACATTAGGGGTGTATTCTCCAACAAGTTACAAAATCTGAACGAAAAATTGAATCAATAATGCGTCAACCATTAAAAGTTATGTGGATAGCTGTCATTTTTGCATTAAATTTGCCCACTTGATAACAAGCATCTCTGAAACACATTCCCGATACATGAATATTGAAGAAACCATAAAAAGTGCCATCCGGGGGATTATTCAATCACAATTTGATATAACACCTGAGGATATTGCGTTACAACCCACCAAGAAAGAATTTGAAGGATTCTATACATTTGTCACTTTTCCGCTAACCAAAGCCCTGCGTAAATCTCCGGCAGAAATAGCTGAAATTATCGGCCGGCAACTGATCGAAAATGCTGAAGTAATAAGCGATTATAATGTTGTGCAGGGTTTTCTGAATCTCAGCATTTCGGACAATGCGTGGAACGCTATCCTGCAAAATACAAATCAGTATCTCTATCAGCCCGTTGAAATCACCAGAGAACGTGTTCTGGTAGAGTTTTCTTCTCCCAACACCAATAAACCACTTCACCTTGGCCATTTACGCAATAACTTTCTGGGCGATTCACTTTCCAGAATTCTGAAAGCCACCGGCCATGATGTCGTAAAAGCCTGCCTGGTCAATGACCGGGGTATTCATATCTGTAAATCCATGCTGGCTTACCGTGAGCTCGGTAACGGGGAAACCCCTGAATCTTCAGGAATTAAAGGAGACCACCTGGCCGGGAAATATTATGTGCTGTTTGACAAGGAATACAAACAGCAGATCAATACACTGACAGAGCAGGGTTTATCCAAAGAAGAAGCTGAAAAGAAAGCACCCTGGATGCAGGAAGCACAGGTGCTTCTTCAGAAATGGGAGCTGGGCGACGAAGAAACGCTCGCGCTATGGAGAAAAATGAATGGTTGGGTGTATGACGGCTTTGCCGATACTTACAATAAAATCGGTATTACGTTTGACAAAACGTATTACGAATCGGATACCTACCGCTTAGGAAAGGATATTATTGAGGAAGGACTGCAAAAAGGTATATTCTTCAAAAAACCGGACGGCTCGGTATGGATTGATCTTACCAGTGAAGGACTGGACGAAAAACTGGTACTCAGGGGCGACGGCACTTCTGTTTATATTACACAGGACCTGGGAACTACGGAATTAAAATTCCAGGATTATGGTACGGAAAGAATGATATGGGTGGTTGGTAATGAGCAGGACTATCATTTCAAAGTTTTGTTTGCCATCATGCATAAACTGGGCCGTTCTTATGCAGACGGTTGCTATCACCTGAGCTATGGGATGGTGGATCTGCCCTCGGGAAAAATGAAATCGCGGGAAGGTACGGTAGTGGATGCTGATGATCTGATTGGCAACATGGTGACCACCGCAGAGAACCGCACCCGTGAACTGGGGAAAATTGAAGATTTTACGGGTGAAGAGGCCCAAAATCTCTACAATATGCTGGCGATGGGAGCATTGAAATACTATCTCCTGAAAGTGGATCCGAAAAAAAGAATGCTGTTCAATCCGGAAGAATCAATTGATTTCCAGGGACATACTGGCCCATTTATTCAATATACCTATGCCCGGATCCAGTCAGTACTCCGTAAAGCTGCCGCTGATTCGGTTGAAGGGAAGTTCATCATTCCGGAAAAAGGTATTCAGGAAGAAGAAAAACAGCTGATTTATCATCTTTCACAATATCAGCATCGCCTGAATGACGCAGCCCGGGAGCTGGCTCCGTCGGTCATTTCACTGTATGCTTTTGAACTGGCGAAGGTATATAACCAGTTTTACGCCGCGCTGTCCATTTTCGCTGATCCTGATCCGAAAGCAGTGGCTTTCAGAATTTTACTATCAGGTCTGGTAGCGGAAACCATTCGTCAGTCTTTGGAGTTATTAGGAATAGGCGTACCACCGCGAATGTAACTACATCTTTATATTCCATAAATCTATAACGCTATGAGCATCATTAAATCTTTTATACTGATGATAACATCACTGATCACAGGCCTTTTTGCTGATAAAAGTGAAATAGCTGCAATACCTGCCGACGATATCGCTATTGTAGCGAAGGGCTCGGTTTATGATTTCAAAATGAAAGAACTGGAAGGAGATGATATTATCAGCCTTTCAAAATACCAGGGAAAGAAAATAATTATTCTCAATGTTGCCTCCAAATGCGGCTTTACCAAGCAATATGCCGACTGGCAGGCTTTTAACGAGCAGTATGGTGATAAAATAGTCGTGCTGGGTTTTCCGGCTAATAACTTTGGCGGACAGGAGCCGGGTACGGCCGAAGAAATCGCTACGTTTTGTCAGAAAAACTATGGCGTGACCTTTCAGATGTTTGATAAAATTGATGTTGTCGGGGAAAACCAGCATCCGCTATACAAATGGTTGTCAACCAAAGACCTGAACGGGTGGAATGATAAGTCCCCTACCTGGAATTTCTGCAAATATGTTATTGATGAAAAAGGTCAGCTGACCCATTTCTTTGCCTCCAAAGTAAAACCCACAGATGAAGAATTTAAAAAGGCCGTAGGTATCTGATGAGTGTATGGATTAAAGCAGCGCGCCCCAGAACTTTACCATTAGCGCTATCAAGTATTTTTATGGGCAGCTTTATAGCAGCTGCCCATGGTTATTTTCACTGGGGTATTTTTATTTTAAATGTTTTAACCACTACACTTCTGCAGGTGCTTTCCAACTTTGCCAATGATTACGGTGATGCCGTAAACGGTAAAGATACGGATCTGCGCCAGGGACCGTCAAGAGCTGTTATGAGCGGTGCCGTCACTTCTTCGGCCATGAAAAAGGCGATGATTCTCTTTACAATCCTTTCGCTTGCCTCAGGTCTTTTACTGCTTTATATTTCACTCAAAGATGCTCCCTTAACGACATTCTGGTATTTTCTGGGCCTGGGGATTGCCGGTATTATAGCCGCTATTACCTATACTGCCGGAAAAAAACCTTACGGCTATATCGGCCTGGGTGACTTATCTGTACTGATTTTCTTTGGATGGGTAGGTGTTCTGGGAAGTTATTATCTGTATTCACTGCAATGGGATCCGATCCTGATCCTTCCGGCTACCAGTTGCGGACTGTTTGCCGTTGCTGTACTGAATGTCAACAACATACGCGATATCGAATCTGACCGTCTGACCGGAAAAAACTCTATCCCCGTCAGACTGGGTCGTAACAAAGCAGTCTTATACCATTGGGTGATACTCTCATTGGGAATGATCAGCACACTGCTGTATGTTTTCCTTCAACCTGAGTTTGCCTGGGTACAGTTATTGTTTATCCTCTGTTTTCCTTTATTTATTAAAAACGGCATGGCTGTTACCACACTTACAGATCCCAAAAAACTGGATCCTTACCTGAAACAAATGGCACTGTCGACCTTGCTGTTCGTTATCCTTTTCGGTATTGGTCAGCTATTCTGATCTGCCATTGCTCCGGAAGGCACTAGTATTTTGATATAAGCCGGCAGAATTTCGGCCATTACGCTGTTTACACGCCCTTTGTATTCGCCATCTATCTGAAAATGGATATCACTTTTCTGAATTTCAATATTGGCCTTTGAAGCGGAGAGCATCGTTACGACCTCCGGATCAAAATCGGTATTCCCGGCCAATAAACGAGCCAGTTCAATGAAATCAAGTTTACGGGAGATCACAATTTCAAATTTGCCGTCACAGATATTGCCGAAAGGATTGATCACCACCCCTGTCCCGTATTTCTGCGCATTGGCAATAATCACAATCACCGCTTCTGTTTCGAGCGTTTCTGAATCAGTTGTTATTTTCACCGGAAAAATCTCATGATCCGTAAGGGTTTTGACGACTTCTTTCATATACCCCACTTTTCCCCGCATATTTCCGCTCTCATAATTTTTAATCAGCAGCGCATTCAGACCAAGATCACTCAGATGCAACCCGATTTCCCCGTTCAGACGGATAGCATCCACAGCGATTACCTCACCGGTGAAGGCAATATCCATTGCGCTGACCAGATCATCCGGAATTTCAAAACTTTTGGCTAACCCGTTAGCTGAACCCAACGGAATAATCCCCAATTCACAATCCAGACCGGATAAGGCCTCTGCCACCATCGTAATCGTCCCGTCGCCACCCCCAGCCAGAACCCTCCTGTAGTTTTCTTTCTGAATAAGCTCACGAATGTTCTGATGGTCATTTTCACCACAGGTTTCGTAAACATTCATCGACTGCCCCCGTTCCACAGCCATCGCTTTGGCCATCTCTGTAAACTCCCGTTTATCCAGGCTTCCCGATATAGGATTGATCACTAATAAAATTTTATTTTCAGATGGCATATAGTTTGTCTAATTTAGTAGTATGGATATTCGAAATATACTATGAGTTTATGCTATTTACAACTATACAGGGGTTATGCCAATCACGATGAATTAATTGTTTCGGGCCATGTATTCAGCAAATATCCAACCAGCCAGTCTTTATATAATCGGGAAGGATTCCGAAACCTGACTTCCATCTTCCAGTTATTTTCTATCAAAACGATTTCCAATATCAAAATCGTTTTCAGAATGGGTGATATATGTTCGGTCACGCGTACGCTGAAGGATGGCTACTTCCGGTTCAGCATTCCCTTGAAAGAAGCATTACCAAGTGGCTGGCATACTTATTCCGTCACTGTAGACGATACCATTGATCACCACAACTACCACCTGACCAGAGAAGGTGAAGTACTTGTTCCCTACACAGGAGCTTACTCGGTTATTTCAGATATTGACGATACATTTCTGGTTTCATACAGCAGAAGATTTTTCAAAAAAATCTACGTTCTGCTCAGTAAAAATGTAGAATCCAGACAGCCTTTTGAAGGTGTTGTGAAGCATTACCGTTTACTGAGTTTTGCCGGCAAAGGCTCAGGAGTTCTGCAGGAGGAAAACACTTTTTTCTATGTATCAAGCAGTGAGTGGAATCTTTATCAGTACATTCTAAGATTTACGCAGTTTTACGGGCTCCCAAAAGCTGTATTCAAACTGAAGAAAATCAAAAACGGAATTGCTGATTTTCTAAGAACGGGAAGAGGATCGCATTATCATAAGCAGGATAAAATTTCACATATTATCGAATTTTACCCTCATCTGAAATTTATACTCATGGGAGACGATTCCCAGCAGGATCCGGTAATTTATGAACGTATCTGCAAATTGTTCCCTGAAAACATCAGAGCAGTATATATCCGGAAAACACGTAAAAACCATTCTGCTGCTGTACAGAAAATAGTTGACAATATTCAATCGATGGGGGTAGATACCTGCTATTTCCTCCATAGCCGGGAAGCGATTGAACATTCGGTACTAAGCGGCATCATTACTTCTGAACAACTGGCTGATTTTGAAGCAAAAGAACAAAACAACGAACTTACTTTATTATAAAAAACAGCCTGTCATAAAAGCGAATCAGATTACATTATGGCCAAAAAGAAAAAGCAATCATCACTGCTTTACGCTCTTCAGCAACTTTTAATACCCTACAACAAAAAATGGATCATAGCCGGCGCCGTATTAGTGATTTCGCTTACTGTCTATCTGCTGTGGCCCTCTCCTTCCAACAACTGGACTTTTATTCCACAGTATGGCATCAGGCTTCCTCTGCGTTATCAGGTACACGGAATCGACGTTTCACACCACAATGACCTCATCGACTGGAACCGGTTAAAAGCTGTACAAGCCCAGGAAGTAAAGATTGATTTCGTCTATATCAAAGCTACGGAAGGAGCTACGCACATTGACAAGCGCTTTGCGTTCAACTGGCAGGAAGCCGAGCGGGTAGGAATAAAGCGCGGTGCCTATCATTTCTATAATCCCCGTAAACATTCTTCATTACAAGCCGAAAATTTTATCAGTCAGGTACGAATGAAAAAGGGAGATTTGCCTCCGGTGCTTGATCTGGAAGTAACAGGAGGTAAACCCGATGAAATTATTATTAAGGGTGTACGCAACTGGCTGGAAATTGTAGAAAACCACTATGGTATCAAGCCGGTCATTTACATTAACGAGCATTTTTACAAACGGTATATCGCCGGGCATTTTGACGATTATCCCCTCTGGCTTGCCGGCTATTCACGCAATCACATGAATGACCTTGCCTCAGACCAGCAGGTGATGTTCTGGCAGCACAGTGAAAAAGGCTGGATTGATGGGATTAAAGGCTTCGTGGATTTTAACGTTTTCCTGCATTCTTCTGCTCACTGGGAAAATTTTGCCGGACAGTAAAGCCGCAATATACCTTGCGGCTTTACTATTCTGAGTTTATGCTCCTAAGGCTTTCCGGGCAAACTCCACACATCTGGCTGTTTCCTTCACGGCGTCGGAACCTGCCGGAATCTCATACTCCAACTCAATGGTTGCCGGAAATTTGTATTTGTTTTTCCGCATCAGCTGCAATACCTCCACAATTGGGGTATCGCCCTCTCCCCACGGAAGATTGGCACCACCATTCGCCTTGGATTTTCTGTCTTTGACATGCATACTTACAATGCGGTCATGTTTGGCTTTTAAGAGTTCCAGCGGCTCATAACCTGCCGCGACATAATGACCCAGATCAAAATTCATCGCATTATATTTCGCTTGCCCTAAAGCCACATCCCACCAGGTAGGTGTTTGCTGGGTATGGCCATGATACCCTACGTATACCTTATTCTTATCTGCAATACGGCCCAGCCTCAATGTCTCTGCCTGATCTTCGGGCAGCTCCACATTGGCCTGATTGGCGCCCAGGGCTTTGGCAGCCCGAAGTGCGTAATCCACTTCTGCATCGGTATTTCTAGCACCCAATGCCGAGGGTTTAAATCCATATATTTTTACACCGGCCTGATTGTACATTTTTCTGAGTTTCTCAAACTTCTCCATCGAAACGCCTGTTCTCCAGCTGGCGAGCTGTTTACCGTATTCGGCCATGACAGCCCGGTGTTCATCGGTCATCTCAGCACGCGGTGGCATGGCAGGAGCAACCGGGGCACCGGCAAATAACTCAGCCGGTCCGCCCATTAATTCAATGGCACTGATGTTACACTCAATACAATATTTCAGAATTTCCTCCGCGCTTCCGGGCATACTTCTCCATGAATAACTGATAACCCCTACCTGCACACCGTTAAACAAGGAGTTAGGTTTTCCCAGATGAGGTATATAGGCCGGAGCTCCGAAAACTTTCCCGGATACCAGTGCAATCGCCGCAGCTGAACTTGTGGCAAGAAATCCACGGCGGGACAGATGTAAGTCTTTCATTTTCTATGATTTTTTTAAAATATAAGATCAGGGATATTTCAGGTTCCCTTTTTATATTATACACCGATTAAATAAATAAGGGCCTCTAAAATACTCATATTCCCGATAAAAACATGAAATTCCAAAGAACTCACCCGTTTATTTCCTAAACTTGCAGGCTGATATAAACCTGTAGTACCCCTAACATCATTCCGCCGTACCTGCGATGAAAAACACAACAATTGCTCTGCTATTCTCTTTCCTGATTTGTCAGATATCTGCCTATTCGCAGAACAAAACCATTCATCTTTTTAATGGCAAAGATCTTAAAGGCTGGCATGCAGATGTGCCTGCTATGGATAATGATCCGAATGTAAAAAGTCCTTTTATTATCCGTAACGGCCTGCTGGTGAGTATGGGCACACCCGGTGGCCACCTGATTACCGATCAGCAGTACAGTAACTTCCGGCTGACTTTCCAATACCGTTTTGCAGGAAAACCCGGTAATTGCGGCGTATTGGTTTTTGCTTCCACCCCCAGGGCTTTGTATGATATGTTTCCCAAGTCCATTGAGATACAAATGATGCATGAAAACGCCGGGGACTTCTGGTGTATTGAAGAAGATATCACTGTGCCTGATATGGAAAAAAGACGCGGCCCGAAAGAAAACTGGGGCATCAACGGAAACAAAGCCCGCCGGATTCATAATCTGACGGACGGTACTGAAAAACCCTTGGGTGAATGGAACGCTTATGTAATTGAATGTGCAGGCAATTCCATTAAAGTATGGCTGAATGGCGTACTCGTCAATTACGGTTATAACTGTACAGCCTCTTCCGGACAAATCGCGCTTCAGGCTGAGGGTTCTGAGGTTGAATTTAAAGATCTGAAATTAACCCCTATTAAAGCATTAAGCGAATAATTTAATAGGTTGGGCATCATAGTACCGCGGTTAAATTTATGGGTATATCCGCTTTTCTGCTAACCTGTCAGTCTTTCTTTACATACCACTCGGTAATGTTAAGTATTATAGCAAACAGACATAAGGTCACATCCACAAACCCCTGAAAGATTGGGATTTTCAGGTTGTGACCTTATGCCGGATTGATGCTAAATAGTCTCAAACCCCTTCAGCCACTTTTTTCATCTTGGCCAGACCGGTTTTAGCTACTTCCAGTGCATCCTGTGTATAATACGACTTATTGAATACTTCAAACGAAAGAATAACCGGCTTTTCAGGATTCTTGAGGGTTTTTAATAAGTCATTTAATGGCGCAATCCCATCACCTGCATACACCCGGTCGGCATCAGTAATGGTTTCCCTGGGCGGATCCTGCGGGTAATCATTGATGTGAAAAACTTCAATAAGTGGTTTCCCTACCAGCTTAACGCTATCCGTTCCTGACCCTCCTTTATGCAAATGATACACATCCATGAGCAGGCGGGCTTCAGGATGCCCCGTTTCAGCAGCTACGTACAACAGTTCCCCTACCCGGCTCAGATTTTTAGAAAATCCCCATAATTCAAGATGCGGGATCACTCCTCTATCAGTACCTAATTCCAGTATAGTACGATAACGTTCGGCAATTTTATTCAGGTCAAGAGATTCACCGTTGGTAGCACCCATAGGCGGAGCCGCGATTCTCTTACAACCGATACCGGCAAGCTGGTCCATTTCTGTTTTCAGCTGCTCTATAGCCTTGCTGCGTACTTCGGGATCATCGACAATCCAGGGGGCAAACCCGATAGCCCCGTCTACCTTCAGGCCCAGATCGTTGATCATACGACGCGTTTCAGAAAGCGAATTCCCTTTCTTTAAATAATCCTGCAAGCTGCTTATCCAGATCTCCACAGACTCATACCCGGCTTTGGCTGCAATTTCCAGTTCTTTTTTAAAGCCCAGATTATGCCCTCGCAGGGTACTCATATTCAAGGCATAAATGAAAGTTTTCTTTCGCGAAATCAGGGTTTCAGGTTTTAACAGGGTAATCCCTGTTATCCCAAAAAGAGAAATAGCGGCTTCCCGACGATTCATAATCCGTATTATTTTATGTGGTATGATGTTCAAAGATTGAAATTAGGCATATTTACCGTTTCTGCCAATGCATAATTCACCGTTGAAATTAAAATCTGTCCGGGTATTTCATCTTATCTGAAAGTTGTTCTCTTCTTTTCATAAAATAAATTCCAATGAGATTCTGGATGACTTTTTATATTTGAGGTAATTATTCCACTTGCCCAATGATTTAATTTATGATATTCTCATCATTAGAAACTTCTGATATATCCGTAATCCCTGACTTCCAGCCGGAAGGCTGGGACGACCTTTCTGTCAGTTTTTCAGGCTTTATCCAGTCTCCTCATTGTTTCCCTCTCAAACTCTCTGTCAACGATAAAACCGTTGCCATTGGGGCTAGTCTGAGACATCTTGACACCGCATGGCTGGCCTGTATAGTGGTTCACAGAGACTATCGGGGGAAAGGTCTGGGCCGGGCCATGACGGAGGAACTTATCAAAAGGTTAGATTCCCGGATTTTTAAGACCGTCTATCTCGATGCCACAGACGCAGGTTTCCATGTTTATACCAAACTGGGCTTCCAGACAGAAGATGAATATGTTCATTACAGAAAACAGTCCAACCATCCTACGGTTTTACAACAGAAACACCCTCACATCAGACCTTACCGGGAGAAAGACTTCCATCAGATTTTTCAACTGGATTATAAAGCCTCCGCTGAGCACCGGAAAGGTATTTTTACGGATTGGGTGAAAGAGAGTATTGTTTATGAAGAGAATGGTATCGTACACGGATATTATCTTCCGAATGTTGCCAATAAACCTGTTATTGCCCGGACAAGGCCTGTAGGGAAAGCCCTGCTTCAGTATCATATAGAACGCCATGCTGTTGTCATTCCTCCTTTAAGCAATGAATATGCCATTGATTTTCTGGCAGAAAATGGTTTTGAAGCATACCGGCAAACGAAAAGAATGCGGCTTGGAGCCAGACGATCGTCTAATTTACAAATGCTGTTTAACAGAGTCAGCGGACAACTGGGTTAAACCTTACTTTAAAATGAGGTCGCCGATGGTACTGAATTCGGTATGCGGAGCCATCGCTTTAACAATTCCTTGTTTATCAATCAGGATAAAAAAGGGCGTTTCTCCGATATGATAGCGGTAATTAAAGCCGTAACTCTCAGGAACCGGGATAAATCCGCAATTCTTTCTGGGAATAGCGTCAAGGCATTCCTCCCGGGTATTGAGGGTGGTACCCAGCGACACGATATCAACCCCACGTTTACGATGCTCGTCTACAAAAGCTGAAATAACTTTGGTACTGGCCAGTGTGTAAAGCGGTTTTTCATACCTCACCCAAAAACCTAAAAGGATATACTTACCTTTCAGTTTTTCCGAATCATAGACCACTCCGTCAAGGCCCTTCATTACAAAAGGAGGTAGTACTTCACCAACTTCGGGCATCATATCAGGATTTAGTGTCATTGTGCCCGATGGCTGCCCCGTTCTGCGTGATTTCAGCCAGAAAGAAGAGGCTTTGCCATATTTGTCAAAAATGGGATCGAGGTGATATTTCCCGGGGTTCGCACGATCCAGCTTTTCATATTCGTGATAAGCAATTTTTTTACGTGAAGCCCAATCGGTAATAGGCGTCTGGCTATTGACTACAATCTGCTGGCTGACCTTTCCTTCATAACGTCTGACCTGTGCCGAAGCTTCATATACACTGAGTAATACAACAACCCACATCCAAAGGCTGCCATTTAATATTTGCATGTAATCCTGACTTTAAATATTCTGATTTGCCGTTTTATAGAACCATTCTTCAACAATAACAACTGAATGCTATGAAAGAATATTTCACAACAGGGCTAAAACAATATACAGGCTCCCGAACAAAAAAGCCCGCCAGTAATGACAGGCCTGAGTTTATCTCAATTTTAAGGTAACCAAGGTGAAAATCGCAAGGATAATTCCTATAATCCAGAAACGCGTAACGATTTTGGTTTCGTGGTATCCTTTCTTCTGAAAATGATGGTGCAGAGGTGACATCAGAAAAATACGTCTTCCCTCCCCATATCTCCTTTTGGTATATTTAAACCAGCTGACCTGTAAAATAACAGAAAGGTTTTCGGCCAGGAATACACCGCATAAAACCGGGATCAGTAACTCCTTACGGATGACCAGTGCCAGTACGGCAATTACTCCACCGAGCATCAGACTGCCGGTATCGCCCATAAATACCTGAGCCGGATAAGCATTATACCAGAGAAACCCGACACACGCACCTACAAAAGCCGCACAGAAAATAACCAGTTCTCCTGAATTAGGGATATACATAATGTTGAGATACTGAGAAAACTTGGCATTCCCTGAAAGATAAGCAAGTACTCCTAAGGCAAGGGCTATAATCCCGGAAGTTCCGGCAGCCAGCCCGTCAATACCATCCGTAATATTGGCTCCGTTAGAAACAGCAGTGATAATAAAAATAGCGATGATCGTATAAATGACCCAGGTATATTCATCAGGAAAGAATCCGAAAAGAAGATTGCTGTAGTCAAACTCATTATCCTTAAAGAACGGCAATGTCGTAACGGTAGGATGAACGACATCTTCATATCGCTGTACGTCCCCAAGGGAAGAGCTCAAAACGGGTTTTTCATATTCCCGTATTTTCACATGCTCACTGAATGATAAAGTCAGTCCGACGATCAGCCCCAGCCCTACCTGGCCAATAATCTTAAACTTCCCTTGCAGACCTTCTTTATCATTTTTGAATTTCTTGATATAATCATCCATAAATCCGATCATCCCCGTCCACACAGCGGTAATAATCAGCAAAATAATATACAGATTAGTCAGTTTGGCAAACAGCAGTACCGGAATTAAAAGCGAAGCCAGAATAATAAATCCGCCCATGGTAGGTGTACCTGACTTTTCCATCTGACCCGCCAGGCCCAGGTCACGAATGGTTTCTCCCACCTGCTGTTTCCTGAGAAAGTTAATAATCCGCTTGCCGAAAATAGCAGCAATCATTAAGGATAATACCGCTGCGCCCAGGGCACGAAAAGAGATATACTGAAAAACCCCGGCACCGGGAAAATCGAAGTTTTTGTCGAGGTAATCAAACAGGTAATATAACATAGAAAACTCAGGTGCTGATGGTTTTTTTAGTTTGTAAAAGTAATGATAGTTTATTGAATACCTTCAATCGATTCAAAGGCCATCCGGACTTCTTCCTTATCATCAAAATGATGTTTTACGCCTTTGACATCCTGATAGTTTTCATGGCCTTTGCCGGCAATCAATATAATATCTCCGGATTGAGCCATATCCGCAGCCTGTCTGATCGCCTCTCTTCTGTCCGGAATCACAATTGTTTTTTTATAATCCAATGCCGGCACACCCGCTTTCATCTGTTCCAGAATCTCCACCGGATCTTCGAACCTGGGGTTATCAGAAGTCAGGATTACCTTATCACTCAGTTTACAGGCTATAGCAGCCATTTTGGGGCGCTTGGTGGTATCACGGTTTCCTCCGCAACCCACAACGGTAATCACCTGCTCGTTTCGGGTACGTAAATGTGTGATGGTATCCAGCACATTCTGCAGTGCATCCGGTGTATGTGCATAATCCACAATCGCCACCACATTCAGGTCTGAGCGTACCAGCTCGAACCTTCCTGACGGACTCGAGATACCTGACAGCACCGTCAGTATTTCCTCCTGTGATTCTCCCGCGAGAACAGCAGCACCGTAAGCAGCAAGCAGGTTATAGGCATTGAATTTCCCGACAAGCTTAAACCACACTTCGTGGTTGTCAATATTCAGGGTCATCCCTGCGAGAGAATCATCCAGTATCCGGGCACGAAAAGTAGCCATAGCCTGTAAAGAGTACGTAGCTACCGTAGCTCTGGTATTCTGAACCATCACACTCCCCCGACGGTCGTCTGCATTAACCAGGGCGAAGGATCCTGCCGGCATGGTATCAAAAAATCCTTTTTTGGCCTGAATATAATTATCAAAAGTCTTGTGAAAATCGAGATGATCATGCGTAATATTCGTAAATATTCCCCCTGAAAACTCAAGCCCGGCGATACGGTGCTGTACTACCGCATGAGAACTTACTTCCATAAACACATGTGAACAACCCTTGCTTTGCATTTTAGCCAGTAAGGCATTCAATGCCGGGGCATCAGGTGTGGTGTGCGTGCTGGGAATGATTTCGTCTTCAATCTGATTCTGTACAGTAGATAAAAGTCCGCAGCGGTATCCCAATCCTCTGAATAACTGAAACAGAAAAGTAGCTACAGAAGTTTTTCCGTTGGTTCCGGTTATACCGATTAACTTCATATTCCTTGACGGGAAATCATAGAATGCCGAAGCGATTAACCCCATGGCATAAGCCGGGTTTTCCACAGAAATATAAACGACACCCCCAAAGGTTTCTTCCGGGATAGCTTCGCATAATACAGCTATCGCTCCGGCCTTTACCACCTCAGGAATAAACTGATGACCGTCGGCCTGTGTTCCTTTTACAGCTACAAACAAGCTTCCGGGGGCCACCATTCTTGAATCCAGCGTAATCTGCCGGACGACAACATTTACATCACCTGAGACTAAGGCATCAGGGAGCTCGTTTAACAGCTCAGACAGTGGTTTTCCTTGGTGACCATATTCCATTTATTCTCTTATTCTAAAGTAAGTGTAATTGTTTTCTGATTAGAAGTATTCCCTGACGCCAGGGTCTGCTCCACTACTTTCCCCGAACCTTTATAAACCACTCTGAAACCTTTGTTTTCCATGACATAAAGCGCGTCACGCAGTGACATACCAGTCAGGTCAGGTATTGTATTCTTTGCATCGCGCTCTGCTATGACACTGACCTTCCCGGCAGGAGAAACACTAAGCCTGGCCCAGTCAGAGCCGGTATCTTCCGCCATCTGATAACTTAAACCTTTACCGATTACCTGGATATCCCTGGCATTTCCGGTAAAAATCAAAGGTTCTCCAGCCTGCGCTTTTGCAATAACAGCGGGTTTATGCATCGAAATATCATAGGCAAAAATACGGTCAGCCACTTCTTTGAAAACAGGGGCGGCTACACTCCCCGCATATAATTGCTCCATGTTATAACCTGACGGTGTATCAATGACAACGATACAACTGTATTTCGGTTTTTCGGCAGGAAAGTACCCGGCAAAGGAAGTGCTGTATTTTCCCTTCACATATTGTCCGTTGATCAGCTTCTGGGCGGTTCCGGTTTTTCCGGCAATGCTGTAATAGGGCGAGCGGATATTTCTTGCAGTTCCTTTTTCCACTACGGCTTCCAGCATCGTACGGGCCTTACGGACAGTTGCGGGAGAACAGATGGGTGTACTTTCTACATAAGACTGAAGCACATCAACGGTTTCATCCGCACTTTTAATCTGCTTGACAATCATGGGCCGTACCCAGTAACCGTTATTAGCCACAGCATTATAGAATGTGAGCATCTGTAGAGGTGTCATCAGCATTTCGTACCCGTAAGACATATAGGTGAGCGATGCCTTGTGCCATCCATCTGATTTCCTGTCCGGCAGAAAAGGATTCTGTTCGCCCTTCATGTGAATGCCTGTCGGTGAATACAGATGGAACTGCCTGAGCAGTTCGATATAGCGGTCCGGTTTACTGTAGAAGTACCTTTGCATCAGCAAATGCATACCGATATTAGAAGATTTTTCAAGTACCTGCTGCACTGTGATATTACCATGCCCGCCACGTTTGGTATCATAGACGGTCATACCGCCAAACCGGTGTGCCCCGGTACCCGTATCTACCCATTCTTTCTGCGGATCCATACCAGACTCTTCAATAACGGCCATCAGCGTAGCTAATTTGAATGTAGAACCCGGGTTTCCCTTTTCAGCAATTGCGTAATTATAATCCTCAAGATAAGCGCCATCCGGCTGCCGGGTCAGGTTGGCCATGGCTTTGATTTCACCCGTTTCCACTTCCATAACCACCACACAACCATATTTGGCCTGATAATAACTCAAAGCCTTTCTCAACGAACTTTCCGCCATATCCTGGTAATTCATATCAAGCGTCATATAAACATCCAAACCCGCTTCAGGGCGAATATTCGTGCTGCTTTGCACCGGTAATTTCAGGTTCTGGCCCACGCTTTCCACCATTTCAAGGCCGGGAGTCCCCGAAAGCCGCTTATCGAAGCTTGCTTCCACACCTACGTGTCCCTTACCGGTTTTAGCGCTTAACCCGCCGATGGTGCGGTCGGCCATCGGGGAAAAAGGTTCGACCCGACGGTATTCCACTTCAAATTTTCCACCTCCACCGCTTCGTTCCTTCTTAAAAAACGGCCATTCTTTGACTATTTCCCTTTCATTGTAAGTAACCGGACTTGCTTTCAAGCGAACATAACGGCCGGTTTTCTTATTTCTGGAAGCCAGCAAACGCGATCTGTAATAAGAGGCGGGATTTTCCTTGTACCGGGCAGCCAGCTTATCGGCCAGCTCATCAATATTAGCCTGAAAATATTCGTCTTTTGCGACCCGTGTATCAATGCCAATGTAATAATGGGGCAGAGAAGTTGCCAGAAGGCTACCGTCTCCGGAATAGATATTTCCACGCATAGCGGGAATCGTGTCCAGCCTCAATTCGTTCCTGGCAGCATATTCGGCCCATTTTTTCCCCTGAAAAGTTTCGTAAAACTGTACCCTTACCAACTTCACAAATACAGCGATTCCAAACAAAAACAGGCACCACCCAATAAAGCGTGCCCTGGCTATGAGCGCTGATTTATTATTCGTATTTTTAGTTACTTTAGCCACTTTCATCATGGTGTGATGTTCTTCAGGTTTAACAATTACTGATTATTCTCCTTCCTGATAACAATTTTCTTGGGAGGCACTAAATTTTCTTCCAGTCCGGCCACCTGCACTTTTTCTTTGATTTCAGATTGCTTTCCCTTTTTCATGTATTCGGCTTTAATAGAGGTAAACTCTGCACGCAGATCTTCTACCTCGGTTTTTATCCTGATACTGTCTCTGACATATTTTTCAGACATAAAGCCCATCCGCTCATAAATAACCATTAAAATAGCCACCCAGCCAATATAATAGAAATACTTGATGGGAATACGTTCTTCATGCCCCGGCGTTTTTTCTCCGAAAACTTTTCCCAAAGGCAAAAACAAACTCAGCAAGTTAAAAATCTTATGTTTCTTCCTGGGTTTCGGCTGTACGTTTTTTTCTCTTCTTCTGTTGATATTTACTCCCATAATTTCCGGCTCTGCTTCATATGCTATATTTTTTCAGCTACTCTTAATCTGGCACTTCTGGCTCTGGGATTCATAACGACTTCATCAGGCTGTGCTTCAACAGGTTTACGATTGACAGCTCTGAGCGGTTTAATCTCATTCCCGTAAAAATCCTTTTCAACTTCTCCTGAGAATTTCCCCTTACCGATAAAATTCTTTACCAGCCTGTCTTCCAATGAGTGGTAAGACATCACTACCAGTCTTCCGCCCGGCAGGAGTGCTTCCGGCACCTGTAACAGAAAATCCTCCAGAGCTGTCAGCTCTTCATTGACTTCTATCCGTAATGCCTGAAAAACCTGAGCATAATATTTGTTTTCCCGGTTGCGGGGCGCATAACGTTTCAAAACCTCTTTGAGATCGTTAACGGTACGGATGGGGGCACTGTGACGGGCGGAATAAATGGCTTCGGCCAGCGTGCGGGCGTTGGTCACTTCTCCGTACATTCCGAAAATTTTATGCAGATCCTCTACCGGATAATTCGTCAGGATATCAAAGGCTGTCTTTTCAATGTTGGGATTCATCCTCATATCCAGTTCAGCATCAAACCTTGTGGAGAATCCCCTCTCGGCAGTATCAAACTGATGGGAAGATACCCCCAGATCACCCAGAATACCATTTACTTTTTCAGCTTTATACAACCGCAGATATCTTTGCAGATAACGGAAATTAGCCGCCACAAAGGTAAAATTCTTCCCTTTCGGAAGTCTTTTGACATTGGCCGCGGCGTCGGGATCCTGATCAAACGACAAAAGGCGTCCGGTAGTCAGCCGTTCCAGTATAGCCGCCGAATGCCCTCCTCCCCCGAAAGTTATATCGACATAAGTCCCCTCAGGATCAATATTCAGACCTTCAAGGCACTCATTTAACATGACCGGATTATGATATATAATTGCTGACTCCATTTAAATAAAGAGATGTGTTGATGAGGAACTATTCCACAGGATTTTACCGTTACAAACTTAATAATTTTCAACTGCTCATAAAGGCCTAAATTGAAGTTGGTCAGAAAATTTTCATACAGCTTAATCTGAAAGCACTTTCAAGTCATTCGAATCCCACAATTATGATTATTATGTTACGTAAATTTTCATTAATTATTTCCCTGGCACTCTTCATAACCGGCCAGAGTTGCAACACCGAAACCGAAACACCTTCTGAAGGGATCTGGCAGGCAGGTATTTTTCGTGACCAGGTAAGTATACCATTTCTATTGGATATAAGGGCCTCACAGGATAAAAGTTATTATATCGTTCATGCACTTAACGGTACAGAACGATTGCTGATGGATACGGCTTATGTACAGAATGACTCCATTCATATTCCGATGCAATTATTTGACTCAGAAATTGTTGCAAAAACCGGAAAAGACAAACTGGAAGGTGTATGGAAAAAATACCGTCTGGGTGCCGAAATTGGCTCGCTGCCATTTTCGGCAACGTATAATCTAGAGTACCGTTTCCGGCCTGAAGAAAATAACGCGACTGCGGCTGGCAGTGTTATCTCCGGAAAATGGAATACCACTTTTATTTCAGAAGACGGTAAAGACAGCAGCAGGGCGGTAGGTGTTTTTGAGCAAAGCGGCGGGCTGGTCAAAGGTTCTTTTCTTACCACTACCGGTGATTACCGCTTTCTGGCAGGGACAGCTGATAAGGACAGCCTGTTACTTTCTTCTTTTGATGGTTCTCATCTCTATTTATTCAGGGCAAAAATACAGGAGGATGGCAGCCTGCAAGGTGATTTTTATGCCGGACTCAATGGTTACAGAACCTGGAATGCCTTCAAAGATCCCAGTGCCGAATTACCGGATGCCGCTGCACTTACCTATCTGAAACCCGGTTATGAAACCCTGGATTTTAGCTTTCCGGATGTAAACGGCAATCTGATTACGAGTAATGACCCGCGGTTTGATCAGAAAGTAGTGATTATACAGATCATGGGCTCATGGTGTCCCAACTGCATGGATGAAACCAATTTTCTTGCTCCCTGGTATAAGGATAACCGGGACAGAGGGATAGAAATCATAGGACTCACTTATGAACAATCGGAAGATATGGCAGTTTCGGCACCCAAAATCCATAAAATGGTACAAAGGTTCGATATCACGTATCCGGTAGTGCTTGCAGGTTCCAGAGCAAAAGAAAGCACAGAAAAATCGTTACCTGCGCTGAATCATATTATGTCATTCCCCACAACCATCATTGTAGATAAAAATAAAAAAGTAAGACATATACACACAGGGTTTTCGGGGCCCGGTACCGGCCATTATTATGATGAATACGTAGAAAACTTTAATCAGCTGATTGATAAACTTGTTGCTGAATAAATCAGTTGCAACCGAATAGTATTCTGAAGCCCTAATACTTCAGGCGGGGTAAAAGGGCTTCAATTTCTTCTCTTTTCATTTCCAGCTCTACAGGCAACTGCAGGCTTGTACCCAATTGCTCAAATGATTCATCTACCATGAATCCGGGGTTATCAGTAGCCATTTCAAACAACACGCTGTTAGGTTCGCGGAAATAAAGAGAATGAAAATATTTCCGGTCCATCATTGATGTAATACTGAACCCTAACCCCGCTATCATTTCACGGTACTGTAAGGCGGTTTCTTCATTTTTAACCCGGAATGCCACATGGTGAATCGTACCACGAGATACAACCCCCTGCTTTTCACTCTGGACTTCCAGAATATCTATTATGCTGCCGTTTTCCGATCCGTCTAACCTATACCTGTACCGGTTGGCCTCTTTATCTGCAAGACGGTAACCGAAGATATCCGTCAGGACATTGGCTGTAGGCCGGTATTCTGTAACCATGATTGTAATATGGTGAAAGCCGCCTATAGCAACTTCTTCTGATACATCATCAGTTATCCAGACTTTATTCATATTACAGGTGCCGGTAGTTTCGACCAGTTCTATTTTTAACCCGTCCGGATCCAGAAATGTCAGGTATTTTTCCCCGAATCGAGAAGCGGGATGATTATGGAAAATCCGGTATTTATTAAACCGGTCCTGCCAGAATCCAAGGCTTCCCAGCGGTACTGAAAAACCAATTTCTGTTACCATTCCTACTCCTCTTTCCCCCCGCTTCGCATTTTTCCCCAGGGAGAAGAAAGTGAGGATAGTACCCGGGCTTCCCACGGCATCTCCAAAATACAAATGATAGACGCATGGATCATCAAAATCCACTGTTTTTTTTATAAATCTCAATCCCAGCACATGGGTATAAAAATCATAATTCCGGTCAGCATCACCCGCAACTGCAGTAATATGATGGATCCCTGATACATGATTTTTCAGATGATAATCTATCGTTTTCAAATCAGCATTGTTCTAAACAGGCATAAAAATACTATTCAAAGACAGCGAAATTCCGTTGGATTAAATCTCGCCTCTTTCCGAAATCTTTTTTCTGACTTTACTCAGAAACTCTGGTGTAATTCCCAGAAAGGAAGCAATATAATGCTGAGGGACCCGCTGGATGATTTGCGGATAACGCTGAACAAAATCCAGATACTTTTGGGTACCTTCTGTGGTGATGGTAAGAAACAGCCGCTCCTGCAGTCTTGCAAGATTACGCTGAATCATTATACGAAAGATACGTTCAAATTTAGGAACCTTACTAAGCAACGCCTCCTTTGTAACCGGTGTTAATATCAATAACTCACAGCTTTCAAGCGTTTCGATAAATACTTTACTGGGGGTTCGTTCATGGAAACTGGCAATGTCACTTACCCACCAGTCTTCCGTTGCAAATTGCAGCGTAACTTCAGCTCCGTCTTCATTGATGAAATAGGATCTGATACATCCTTTATTGATATAGGCTTCAAAATCACATATTTCTCCTGCACTGAGCAGTAATGTTTTTCGGGGGTATTTACGGAATTCAAACGACTGATTAAAAGTATCAAGCTCCTGCTCCGTTAAAAAGGAGCACTTCATTACATGTTTATCAATGGCTTCAAACATTGGTTCAAAAGGATAGGAATACAATTTGCATTTCCGGACCAATATCCAAAATAAAACGCGGTTATAAAAATGCATTCCGTGTTTGTACGAATAAAGCCACGACCCGTTACAACCCATCAGACTGTAATTCCGGGATTTGTCAGAAATATAAACTGCTTTTCACCTGCCGGTGACCTTACCTGTCAAACCATTTTTTAAAAACAGGCGCTTTTTCACGACTTATGTCTGTTCTGATCTGAAGCGGCGGCTTCAGTGTAACGGTGAGCTTCTGATTTTCGTGAAGTGTTACACTTTGTATGGCGTCGATGTTAATGATATGCTGACGGTTAGCTCTGTAAAACTGCCTGGGATCTACAAGTGCCTCAATTTCGTCCATTGAATCATAGTCCAGCGCATGCTTTTCGGCTTTGAAAGTGTGCATATAATTCAGGGTCTCCCTGGCAAAGCAGGCAATATCCCTGGTATTTACCGGGATCCACTGACCACGTATATTAATAATGAACTTTTCCTTAAAATGTGTTTTTTCAACATTAGGTTCTGTAAGCAGTTTTATCAGCTGCTGCATGTCGCCTTGCGGCAATATTTTATTCCCTATCTGTTGCCTGCATCTGGCAATTGCCTTTTTTATATCCTCTTCGGCGATTGGCTTGAGAAGATAATCCACACCGTTTGATTTAAAGGCACGGATAGCATATTCATCATAAGCGGTTGTAAAAATCACCGGGCACGTCAGCTGATAGTATTCAAAGAGTTCAAAGCTGATACCATCACTAAGCTGGATATCCATAAAAAGAAGATCCGGTTCTGCGTTTTCCATAAACCATTTACGGGCAGTTTTCAGGCTTGGCAGAATCGCAATGATTTCCACATCATCAGCCACTAACGCTATCTTGCGTTCCAGTTGTTTTGCTACCAGGTGTTCATCTTCGATTATTACAGCTTTCATATTTATTTTCATCTGGTTTTAGACAGGTATCTTTTCACTTTTACCTGACTGATTATCCGTATTGATTTTCTGTTGTCAATCTCAGTTATCAAGTATTTCTTAATTCCGGTTTTGCTGTTCAGTCCGTTTTACATCAGCGGAATGGTTACGGTAAAGTTTCCCGCCTCTTCAATAATTTCAATTTTCCTGGAAGATAAATACTGATACAGCGACTCCATACTTTGCAGTCCCTGGCGGTTGCTGGTTTCTACGAATTTTTTCCGTTTCAGATTATTCCTGACGACAAGCCGGTCGGCCGATACAAAAATATCAATGATGAGAGGATCATCATCGGCGATTATATTATGTTTAATCGCGTTCTCTATCAGATTCTGTAACGTCACCGGCGCTATTTTAAAAGGGTAATATTGTTCCTCAACTGCTATATTTACCACTAGCCCTTCCTGAAACCTGGCTTTCTGAAGACCGATATATTCCCGTGCAAACCTTATCTCATCCCCCAGATCAACCAGCTCATTATCACGGTTTTTGAGGATATAACGGTAAGTCTGGCTCAACCCTTCGAGAAATTTACTGGCAAGCTTCTGATCCACAAAGATCAGGCTGTCAAGCGAAGCAAGCGAGTTGAACAGAAAATGCGGGTTAAGCTGTTGCTTGAGACTCTGGTACATAACCATTGCTTTTTCCTTTTCGAGCGAATTGGCTCTGCTTTTAAGCGCATATACACTGGCCTGTTGTTTGCGGATAGCCGAAATACGTCTTCTGAACAAATAATATCCTATGCCAACAGCCATTAACCCGGCAAGTGTCACAACCCAGGGGCGTTTCCAGAAGGGTGGGAAAACCGTAAACAAGAAAGGATCTGCGGTCTCATACCAGGTGATACCATCAAAACTCGCTGCTGCTGAAAATGTATATTTGCCGGAGCCCAATGATGAAAACCTGACCTTATTGGCAGTTCCATTGTAAACCCATCCCGTATCAAGACCATCCAGCCGGTAGCGGTATTTCAGTTTCTGGGTATTCTGAAAATAAGCAGTAACGAACTCAATCTCTACCGAGTTTTGATTCCAGGCCAGCTTCAGCGGTTCGGTGACATCGTTTTCTGACAGATGCCGTTGTGGCTTTCCGGCCAGCAATGCTTTTTGCTGCGCAGTCTTATAGATGGGGTAAAGGGAGTCGTTCTGATTGATCGTTACAGCGGTGATCAGCACATTAAGGTTCTGATGCCTTGATTCTATTCTGAGGGGATTAAAATAGTTCAGTCCGTTTTTACCTCCCAGAAACAGAGTGCCATCATCAGCTCTGTACAGGCTACCCGGGTTCAGTTGCTTATTCTGTACATTGTCCCAGATATCAAACCATTCCAGTTTATTCTCATTTTCTGTATATCTGTAAAGCCCGTTATCCGCTCCAATCCATATTTTCCCGGCCTGGTCACGGTAAAGCATGGTGATCTGCTGGTTATCCAGCTCGGGAAGTATTTTCCTCTTTCTGAGCCCTCCGGCGGTTTTTGTCACTTCAAATACCCCTACACTCCCTACCCATGCAACCGTCCGGCTTACCGGCAGAAGAGCCGAGATATAGTTACTCGGCACAAACGATGAGTCACTGTACAGTGTATTTAGCCGGTCATCGAGATACAAAAGCCCTTTAAAGGTTCCTATCCACAAATTCCCTGATAGCTCCTGAACGGCTGTCTGCAATATGTAATCGGAGCCCTTAAAGGTGACTTTACTTATTTCATAGGTATCTTTTGTGATCAGATAAGCGTGGGCATCAGCCAGTACAAGATGATGCCCACCGGCAAGACTGACGATGGAATAAATGTAGTCTTTCTGAACTTCCTTCATTAATTGCTGTCCTTCGACGCCTGACGGGTATACCGGCTTCTGAAAAGTTTCCGTCGCGGGGTTGAAAATCAGCGGCCCCCCGGCCCCCGGGCCCAGGATAAGATTTTTTCCATCGAATACCATCCCCTGAATAGCCGGAAATAAAAAAACATCGGATGCAGTATTTTCAGGATGATATGAACTGATGGTGCCACTTCTGATATCGAGTTTTGAAAGCCCTGCTGCGGTCGCCATCCATATATTCCCGTCATGGTCTCCCGTGATGGCCTTCACATTGTTATTCCAGTTGTTACCTTCTTTGTTATAACCCCGTAACCAGCCGATGGTGTGCTCTCCCGGTTTGAAAAAGATAATCCCCTGTAAACCGAGCATCCACAAAATACCGGTATTATCAAAATAGCTCGTATTTATCTCATTATTGGGAAGCTCGGTGCCATAATGATGGAATGTAGCTTTGGTAAACCAGTGTGCAGGCCTGTTATATTTAAAACACCCCTGATTGGTATTGACAAGATAATTGTCATGATCAACAGGAATGACTGCATCGATTTTGAGAAATCCCGAAGCCAGCCCTGGACTGAACCGGCTCAAATGAATGGGTATTACAGTCCCGCTTTTAAAGTTAACCTCAAAAACCTGAAGTAAAGAATTAGTGACCCAGAGGATATCATCTGAAAAGGGAGTGATGGCACTGACGGATAGAAAAGGGATACTTCTGACGGTGCCTGTCCGGGTGTTGTAGGCAAACAACCGGTGCGTATCACCTATAAAGAACTCCGAACCGGATTGTCTGAATATTCTTCTGTAAAAAAGCTGCTTTTCCAGCCCTGCAATCGGGTGATACCTGAAGGAATCGGTGTCTGGATCATATCTGAATAAACCATTTCCACTGATCACCCATACTTTATTATCATCGGAAATCTGCAGCACATTCAGTTTTACAACGGATGGATAATCAATGCTGATATCCAGGAAACCCTTATAGTCATTCTCAAACCGCTTAATGCCTGACTGGGTACTCACCCATATCTTTCCGTTATGATCGGCAGCAATGTCAAGCAGGTCTTCTCCTTCTGCATTAAAACGCTTCACACTATGACCGTCAAACCGTTGAATATACCGTGGTGAAAGCATCCACAGAAAGCCTTTGTTATCCCTGACCATTTTCAGGATATTGGAGGTCAGAATGCCGTCTCCGTCGTCCAGGTGCTGCACATTAAAGTCGGGTAGCTGGGCATACGTCAGGCGCTGCTCCATGAAATGAAACATCCAGATCAGTATAAAATATCTTATTACAGAACCGGCCTTCACTGGTATGTATTTAATTGATTTATACAAACAAATATAAAAGTTCTGAGCACTCTAAAAATAATGAAGTTTCAATCTCTGTTCTGGTTAGTCATTTTATTCACATTCACTTCAATCTATTTCATCATGTCTTTCCCGATATCTGACACCAGTATTTTGTGAAGGGCAATTGTAACCAGATTTTCAATTTCGGAAAACAGATCAGTCAAACCACATTTTGTTTGATGAGGTGTATTAAAATGCTTTTGAGGTGTAGCTAAAATAGAAATGAAACGTTTCTGTGAAATATACGCACACTCTTTTCAGTAGCTTACCGGTTACTGTTTTACGCTGAATACCGGTTCATCTTCTCCTGAAAAACGCCTGACGTGTACTTTTAATCCGTTTCGTCAGGGTTTAACCACATTTCACACGAAAAAAACAGAAATGACCTGATCACATTATATACTTTTGAATTATTCATAATGCGACGGAATCGGCGGAGATTGCTTTACTATCAGAACGCTACGGCTTCCGCCGGTTTGATTACTTTACAAAAACGACTAATCAGAATCGGGAATTAACCCCTGTAAAGATGAACGCAGAGATCATCACTAAATTTAAAAAGTACTATTCAGACCCGATGCTCCAGGAAGTGTCTTTTATAGATGAATTCTGTGATCCTGACTTTAAATACCAGGATCCGATGCGGGAAATTCAAGGGTTGGAAAACTTCAAAAACTTTCATGAGAAATTCCGTGGCAACCTTCATATGATCCGTATGAAATATACCCATCAGAGCATTTTGCATGATAAAGCTTTTCTGTCGTGGGAATGTGAACTGGAGTTCAGAGTACTAAGGAAAAAGATTTGTTTTTCGGGCATTACCGTACTGATAGTCACCGATAAAGTGATCTGGCAGAGAAATTATTACGACGACCGGACATTTATGTATGAATCCTGGCCGGTCATCGGTTCACTGCTGAAATGGGTAAAAGTACTGGTCAGCCATAAGTAGCGGCAGGCAACCTGACTTTAAGTGCGGTAAGGAAGGTGAAATTAACCGACACTTTTCGTAAAGACAAATATAAGAAAAACAGCAAACCGGATCATCCCTGTTTTACCCTGCTTTATAAGAATTTTACTACACTTCGTTTCAAAAAAATAGTTACCGGCAATAGCCATCCTGTAATTTTGAGTACTCAGTAAATAACAGTATCCCTAAGTAAAAAGTAAAGCAAATAAGAAACAGCAGGATACTGTAAAGAAAACTAAATAGTAAGAAAAACTTTAATCTGTTTAACTACCGTGAAAAACATTCAATTAAAAACAATGAGCCTTAAAAGTGCTGTCCTCCTGTTTACACTGCTTACTGCCGTGCTGTCGGGTTGTAAAGAAGAGGAAAAACCCGAACCCAGACAGATCAAGCTGATCGTTTATACGTACATTGATCAGGATCAGTTTGACAGGATCGAAGTAACACTGGACAATAAAGTAGTCGGAAATATTACGACACCGGACACCAAGACTCCCGGTTGCACCTCTGCGCCTTCACCTAACGCACTTTATATTCCTGTGAACGCTGGCACCCATACCTGGTCGGCCAAGCAGTACAAAGGTGGAGAAATGGTAGGTGAATGGACCGACAGGCAAAAAGAAGCGGATGGTGAGAATTGCTCATACATACAACTGGCTGACTAAGGCAAATGGTTTTCCGGCTCCTATCCACTCCATGAAAGCGAACCTAATTGCTGTCCTGATTGCATGGGCATACCTGACTTTTCTCACATGCCTGCAAACATGTTCTTTTCAGCACATCATCAATCACGTATCCGACAAACCGTTAGTCAATCTGAAGATTGTCATTAACGACGGCACTATACCACTGCATAGCATTCCCAGGTTTATCAGGACTTTGCAGACAGATCATTATCTAAGATAATTTTAAAGAAAGTGCTTCAATTGATTTCAGTAATGCTATGCTGAAGTGGTCATTTATGATGTCCGGAAATAAGCGGAAATGCTATTTTATTATCCGGAATCTCATGGATACTCTTCATTTGAAGCAACGATCAGACTCCTGTTTTCCAAAACAATATTTAAACCATTTCAAAAAATCATGAAAACGAAATCAGACATTCTGCCACAGTTTATCCGGTTTTCTCTTACCTTTTCCATTATCCTGATGGTTTCAGCACTTGTTTCCGGTTGTAAAAAAGACGACCCGTCGCCAGAGGGGAACCTGCTCTTCTACACATTTCTGGATGCCTATAGCTTTGATGCCATTGAAATTTATGTAGACGGCAAAAACGCCGGAAAGCTTACGCTTCCGCATATTACAGAACCCGACTGCAGCCATCAGGCTTCTATCAATCTGGTAAAAGTACCGGTACCTGCCGGTCATCACAAATGGTACGCAAAGCAGATCAAAGACGGAAAAGAAATTGATGAATGGGATGAGCGCAGTGAGATGATTGACGCAGGGGAGTGCGAGTCAATAGAGCTCACTGAATAACCACCGAAATTATCCGATATGTTCCCTTAATGCTCAACGTTATGAAAACTGCACTTTTGCTTTTCCTGATCCTTTTTATTACAGATTCCGTTTCTTCTGCCCAGACGCTCAACTA
>JBEBXQ010000060.1:0-27152 GCA_040391535.1 Telluribacter sp.
ATGTTTTGAGGCCTTGAGCTCCCGAAGCTGGGCTCGAACCAGCGACCCTCTGATTAACAGTCAGATGCTCTAACCGACTGAGCTATTCGGGAATCCTTAATTCGTCTCGTTGTCGAATTGTGGTGCAAATGTATAGGTAGATTCTGATTTACGCAACACTTCAACCAAAAAAAAATTAATTATTTACCTTCTCCAATAGTAACTCCTTGACTCTCTTTGCGTCTGATTTGGAAAAATTATTGATGATAATTTCCTGACGCATCCTGGGGATTACCCTTACCGTCGAAAAAAAGATACCGCTGTCGATTTCGACACCTGAAATATCACTGTAGAAGACAAAATTGTCGTTACTCCGGAAAAGTTTTTTAATCCGGAACGTAACACCCTTGTCCCCGAAAATAATCTCATCGGGAAATAACGGGTTCATTAGCATGCTCGCTCTGAAGGACTGGCTCATAATGTTAGTGCTTTTGCAGGTATGTGTACTGGATATGGTTATACCAATGGGACATAAACGACCTTTTTGGTTTCGTAAAACGGCTCTTTGAAATAATCCGAAAGATCGTAAATTTTTGTTTTTTTCTGTAACTCCTTACGCTCCTCGGCCAGATCGCCGCCTTTTAAGGCCAGCACGCCGTTTTTCAGCGGATGGAAGGAGTTCCGGCTGATCTTGTTGCTTATCCATGAAACGAAAGGCTCCAGGCGCGTAACGGCACGGCAGACGACAAATTCATACTGCTGATCCAGCTTTTCTGCACGGGTCTGTTCGGCCAGTACATTTTTCAGCTGCAGGCTTCCTGCCACCTCGTTAACAACCTTGATTTTCTTGCCGATGCTGTCCACCAGATGAAAATGTGCTTCCGGGAACATAATGGCCAGCGGAATGCCGGGAAAACCACCTCCGGTGCCTACATCCAGCACCGCCGTCGTGGATTTGAACTGAATCACTTTGGCAATGCCCAGCGAATGTAAGATGTGCCGCTCGTACAGGTGATCAATATCCTGACGGGAGATCACGTTGATCTGCGCGTTCCAGTATTTATAGAGGTCTCCCAGTTCCTGAAACTGTTCGGTTTGCCGGGCAGTCAGGTCGGGAAAATATTTTTTTATCAGTTCCATAGGATTATCTCCACTCAATTTTAGGTTGTTTGTTTGTCAATACGATGCCGCTCATAAAGAGATAGTAAAGGAACAGCGCGAAATCCATAAATGTAAAAGTAAAGAATGATACCGTGTTACCCAGTTTTCTGTTGATAATGCCGAGGACAAGCCATTGGATCAGCCACCTCAGCAGAAACAAAGCCCCCGTTGCTTCCAGAAAGAGGTATTCACGGAAATAAATGCCGATACTTACCGATAGCAGGAATAAAAACCACGTGCCCACGTGGGAGGCCGAAAGTATGCCCAGCAGCATTTTATTTCCGGACCTGTAATATCTGCTCACCGATAAGTGCCTGGTTTTTTGCTTATACCAGCCTTTCCAGGTGGTATGCGGCAGGGAGTACATAAAGGTTTCCTGATCGGTATTGATGGTGGTATTTCTTCCTCTGGCCACCTGGTTGATAAACAAATCGTCATCTCCGCCCATCACCCGGCTGTGCTTGTAAAAGCCTTTGTTGCTTAAAAATAAATCTGCTTTGTAAAGCAGATTACGGCCAACGGCCATGTAAGGACGGCCCGATTTGGCAAAAGAAAGATATTGTACGGCAGAATAAAATGTTTCACAACGGATAAACCAGTTTAAGAGCCCTCCGAATCTGAAATAAGGAGAAAACCCCAGAACAATTTCTTTGGGGTCGTTCAATTGTGCCATCATGGACTGTATCCAGTAGTTGCCGGAAGGACGGCAGTCGGCATCCGTAAAAAGCACGTTGGGGTGACTGGCATGCTTTACCGCGACGGTAATCGCGTATTTTTTTGGTGTAATGTGATCATACACCTGGCTGATCGTAATATGCCTTACATGCGCCCAGTTGCCGAAATTTTCCAGGAGAAATTCTTCAGTACCATCATCGGAGCGGTCATTCATGATCAGGATTTCAAATTCAGGATAATCCTGCTCATCCAGCAGCGGAATCAGTTCGCGGAGGTTTTCCAGCTCATTGCGGGCGCAGACAATCACCGTGACTGCATCCGACGGGTTTTCCGCTGCCGCTTTGTTGCGGTGAAAAATAATTCTTGAAAAAATAAAGACATAGTAAAACAGCTGGATAAGAATAAAAACACCCAGACAGCATAAAAGAACAACAAAGGGAAGCCCAAAGTACAAGTCTAACATCAGATAGTTTTGAGGAATGATTGGCAAATATACGGTCATTCGCAGGAATCTCTGTTTGGAATTTATAATTTTGCGCCTTCAGGAGAAAAATTAAAGATGAAATTTACACTAGAGGCGACAGACGCGGCAACCAAAGCAAGGGCAGGATCTGTTGAAACGGCTCATGGAGTTATCCAGACACCCATTTTTATGCCCGTAGGGACGGCCGGAGCGGTAAAAGCAGTACACCAGAGAGAATTAAAAGAAGACATTAAGGCACAGATTATTCTTGGCAATACCTATCATTTGTATCTGAGACCAGGTAATGATATACTGAAAGCGGCCGGAGGCCTGCATAAATTTATAGGATGGGACCGCCCCATTTTAACAGATAGCGGTGGGTATCAGGTATACTCACTGGCAGGAACGGGGAGAAAAATCAACGAAGAAGGTGTGGTATTTAAGTCCCACATTGATGGTTCACTACACACTTTCACTGCCGAAAATGTAATGGATACCCAAAGGATTATCGGTGCTGATATTGTCATGGCTTTTGATGAATGCGCACCTTATCCGTGTGAGTACGGGTATGCGCGGGCATCCATGGAAATGACGCACCGCTGGCTGGGCAGGTGTGTCCGCCGGTTCGGAGAGACGGAAGGGCTTTATGGCTATGATCAGGCGCTTTTTCCTATTGTTCAGGGAAGTGTGTTTGGCGATCTGAGGAAGCAATCAGCTGAAGTAGTGGCCTCTTTTGAATGTGAAGGGAATGCCATCGGTGGGCTGTCGGTAGGCGAGCCGGCCGAAGTAATGTATGAAATAACCGAACAGGTATGCGATATTTTACCTAAGGACAAGCCCCGGTATCTGATGGGAGTGGGGACCCCTTCCAACCTTTTGGAGTGTATTGCACTCGGTATTGATATGTTTGATTGTGTAATGCCCACCCGCAATGCGAGGAATGGCATGATATTTACACAGGAAGGAACCATTAATATCAGAAATAAAAAGTGGGAAAATGATTTCTCGCCGCTGGATGAATCGCTGGGAGGATATGTAAGCACATTTTATAGCAAAGCATATCTGAAACACCTGATGAAAGCTCAGGAAATGCTGGCCGCACAGATTGCGAGTATTCATAATCTTACCTTTTATTTGTGGCTGGTAAGAGAGGCCAGAGAGAAAATTATGAGCGGAGAGTTTGATACCTGGAAAAAACAAATGGTAAAAAAATTAGCTGTTCGTCTTTGAAAGTTGAATAAAACTCATTTTTTTGAATAAAAATTGAGAATAGTAAAGATTAGAAATTATTGATTTTACACTTATCGAATTAAAAAGTTACTGAATATTGATTAAATCAGATACTTAACCTATTTTTGCGCGGGCAGTATTTACAATATGTACGCATTGATGTAACAATTGTCTTAATTTAATAACCCATACACTAGCATTCCTTGTTTTTTAAAATAACGTTAACTTATAAAGTATGAAAAAAGTATCCCTGTTGATTATGTCGCTTGCCTTGGGTTCACTGATGGCTTTCCCATCAGGTGCGCAAGAACTGCAACAACAGCCGAATTCTCCGGATTATAATCCAAAAGCTGCCTATGAAGGTCCTTACAAGTTGAACACATGGTCCATCTCTGTATATGGTGGTCCTGCTCAGTTTTTCGGAGATCTTCGAGAATATGACTTTTTCCCTGTTACAAAAACAGGTAGTGACAGCTTTAATGAGTTGACCTGGCAAGGTGGTATCGGAATTAACAAACAGCTGACCTACCTGTTGGGCTTACGTCTCGACGGATCAGTTGGAAGCCTTCAGGGTTTCAAACGCCGTAACTATAACCGTCAGTTTGAAACGTCTTATTTTGATGTGGCTTTATCAGCAACAGTAAACCTGAAAGGGCTGTTGTTTGGTCCTAACAAGCTGAAAAGATGGAAAATCGATGGTTATGTAGGTGCTGGTCAGGTATTCTATGATGCCAAAGCTTATACATTGGGTACTTCAACCCAGGTTCGTTCTACAGAGAAAAGAGAGAACGACTGGATCGTACCTATGGGACTTGCGTTCCATTATGAAGTATCTCCACGTGTTGATCTTGGAATCGATTTCCGTGTAAATCACACCAATTCTGATTTCGTAGATGCTACATGGGGTGGTGATTATGACGGAAACCCGTTCAATGACATAACGACCAAGAGAAAAGGAAATTCTGCCATGGATAAATATGGTAACGGATCTCTGGTACTGACTTATAAACTGGGTAAAACTCCGTTGAAAGTGAAGAAAGTGGATGGCAAATATGAATATGATCCTAACGGCGGTGGTTACTATCACCTGCGTTATACTGATCCTAAAGTATTGCTGAAAGCACCGAAAATCCTGACACTTGAAGAAATGGATTCAGTTGCAAAAGCTAACCGTCCTGAAGATATCGATCCGCGCTTATTGCTGGATACAGATGGAGATGGCGTTTCTGACTTCTTCGATAAAGAGCCAAATTCACCTCCGGGAAGCGTTGTTGATGGTGGTGGTCGTGTAATTGATTTCGACGGTTATGTGAAAAATGCATTGGCTACAGGTGCTGCTTGTAACGAGGTATTTGCCAACATCCTGTTTGAAACTGATAAAAACGTGATCAAGCCTGAGTTCCAGGAGATGCTTAAAAACGTGGCAGCTCTGATGAACAAAAACGGATGCCGTCTGCAACTGGCTGGCCATGCTGACCGCCGTGCTACTGACCGCTACAATGTTGGCTTGTCGAAACGTCGTGTTGAAGCCGTTAAAAATTACCTGGTGAATGAAGCAGGTCTGAAAGATGCCAGCAAAATCATTGTTGATTACTATGGCTCATTCAAACCGGTTGCTGATAATGCAACCCGTGATGGTCTGCTGAAAAACCGTCGTGTTGAATTGAAATTGCTTCCGTAATTGAGGTATATTTTAATCAGACAAAACAAGGTTTGAAATATAGGAAAAGGCTCCATGCATTTGGAGCCTTTTTCATTTGGATTCCTTACATTTGCCAGTGAGTATTTTTCCTGAACTTTAATCCACATTCTTGTGTATAAGTCACTTACTGAGAATCAGAAGAAAATAGCGGTTATCGGCCTGGGTTACGTCGGTCTGCCGCTTGCCCTTGCACTTGCCAGAACATTTGAGGTGATCGCATTTGACACAAGTTATGATCGGATCCGGTCACTGACCCGGTCAAGCGATCCGATGAAAGAGATGGAGCCTGCTGATTTTGAGAATAAAAAAATCACATTTACAGACTCTATCGAAGATCTCAGAGAGGCTTCTTTTTTTATTATCGCTGTTCCTACTCCTGTTGATGTATCTAAATCTCCGGACCTGTATCCGCTCAGAAAAGCCTCTGAAATTATTGGCTCTATTCTGAAAAAAGGGGATTATGTGGTGTATGAATCGACAGTATATCCCGGTTGTACAGAAGAAGACAGTCTGCCTTTGCTTGAGCTTTATTCCGGAATGAAGGCAGGTCCCGATTTCAAAGTGGGCTATTCTCCCGAGAGGATTAACCCGGGAGACAAAACGGGCCGGTTTGCCGATATAACCAAGGTAGTTGCCGGCATTGATACGGTTACTACAGATACGCTTGCAAAAGTATATGGTAAGGTCTTCAACATTTATAAAGCCCCTTCCATCCGTGTTGCCGAAGCAGCGAGGTTGCTTGAAAATGTGCAGCGCGATGTAAACATAGCTTTGGTAAATGAGTTGTCGGAGGTATTTAAAATGCTGGATATTGATACCTGTGAAGTAATAGAAACGGCTGCTACCAAATGGAATTTTCAGGAGTTCAGGCCAGGTTTGCCGGGTGGGAACAATATGGGGCTGGGGGCTTATTATTTGCTGCACACCTCCCGGGAAAAAGGCTTTGAACCCTCATTGCTGAACAGCACCCGGAAAGTAAATGAAGAAATGCCTCAGTATGCTGGCCGGCAGATTGTACGGGAACTCAGTAAGCAGAAGAAGGCTTTCGGGGATATGAAAATCCTGGTGATGGGTATTACTTATAAGGAGAATGTAACCGATATACGTAATTCTCAGCAAGCCCGGCTGATAAAGGAACTTGCCGGATATTCACTGAAAATTCACGTGGTAGACCCTTACGCATCAGCAGAGGAAGTGAAAAAAGAATATGGTTTAACGCTCCGGAAAAATATTGAGGACAACTACGATGCCGTGGTTCTGGCGGTTTCGCATGATATTTATAAAAAATTTAACGTAGAATATTTTAAGAGTATTACCTCCGAAAATGCCGTTTTCTTTGACCTGAACGGAAGCTTTCCGTCGGTGAAAACAGCAATGAATTATTGGAGGCTGTAATGATCCGCACATGAAAAAATATGATTATCTGATTGTTGGCGCAGGGTTGTGGGGGAGTGTGTTTGCTTATGAAGCCAGAAAAAACGGTAAGACCTGTCTGGTCGTTGACCGACGGGCACATAAAGGTGGAAATGTCTATTGTGAGAATGTTGAAGGGATAAATGTCCATAAATATGGTGCTCATATTTTCCATACCAACGACAGGGAAATCTGGGATTACGTAAACTCGTTTGTGGAGTTTAACCGGTATACCAACTCTCCGGTGGCCAATTTTAATGGTGAATTATATAATCTGCCGTTTAATATGAACACTTTCTACCAGCTGTGGAAAGTAAAAACACCCGAAGAAGCCAGGCTGAAAATTGAGGAGCAGGTATTGGCCGCTGGTATTAAAGAACCTGCTAACCTTGAAGAGCAGGCTATATCACTGGTAGGTACGGATATCTACTTTAAACTTATTAAAGGATACACTGAAAAACAGTGGGGCCGGAAAGCGACAGAACTGCCGTCCTTTATCATCAAAAGGCTTCCGGTAAGGTTTACTTTTGACAATAATTATTTTAATGACAAATACCAGGGAATTCCGATCGGGGGATACAACAGGCTGATTGACGGATTACTTGCAGGGACCGAAGTGAGGCTGGGAGTTGATTTTGAAAAAGACCGTTCTGAATTGTCGGATTTGGCCGATACACTGGTTTTTACCGGAAAAATCGACGAATATTTTGACTTCCGTTTCGGAGAACTTGAATACCGGAGCCTTCGCTTTGATCATGAAATACTGGATAAAGAAAATTTTCAGGGGAATGCGGTCGTAAATTATACCGACGCTGAAACCCCCTTTACCCGTATTATAGAGCATAAGCATTTTGAGTTTGGCCGACAGGAGAAAACGGTCATAACCCGCGAATATCCGCTCGAATGGTCTAAGGGCGTTGAGCCTTATTATCCGATCAACGATGCTAAAAACGAAAGCGTTTATAAAAAATATAAAGCTCTGGGAGAAGAAGAAGCTGTGATTTTCGGTGGGCGTCTGGCTGAGTACCGTTATTATGATATGCATCAGGTGATTGGCTCCGCTTTAAAAAAGACCAGTGAAATTTTCAGATAAGGATTTCCGGTTGACAGGAAATTGATTTATATTGAGTTGGTTAAAAATCAGGTTAGTTTATAGCCTGATTTTTTATTTATACACACATTGATTTCTTATGGTAAAGTACAGCGATGACCCTGCCGGATCTTCTCTTCTGCATGGTGTTTCACCACCTCCGGATTTGTTTCGTATTCTGAAAGTCCTGGCCAGCCGATGGTATTGGCTACTGGCAGTAATGGTGATTTTCGTGCTGGCCGGATGGCTGTTCATAAAGCTGGTTAAACCATCTTACGTGGCAGAGGCAACACTGGAGTATCTTGAAAAAAAGTCGGTGATTGATGATCTGAATACGTCAGTTCCCGGTTATTTTTTTAGCAACGGAAATGAAGCGTTTAGAACAGAGAAGTATAAGATTATTTCAGGAGAGGTGATAACGAATGCACTGAATCGTACCCGGCCTTTCTTTGTTTTTTTCAGAATCAAGGATTTACGGAAAATTGATACGTATCCGTTTTTTCCTGTTGATACTGAGATACTGCACTTTGACGAAAATCTGTTCGAATCAGGGGTATTTGTACTTTCTGATGATCTGAAGCTGAGTTACCGCCTGACTGATCAGATCATTCCTCTGGATTACGGACAGGATCAGGTTGTAGAAGTGAGAGGGTTGACATTCCGGATAAAGGAAATTCATACTGCACCGGGGTATGATTATGAATTCGAGTATGCCGCTACTCCCAAAAGGCTGAAGGAAATTACGGAACGATTGGAATTAAAAGAAGTAAATGAGCATATTCCCGTGATGAAACTCACCTTTAAACACCATAATCAGGAGTTTGCGACCGGTTTTATACACCATCTGCTGGAAGCCTATGAGGCCTATGACCTAAAACAAAAACTGATTTCGACGGACCTTACCCTTACTTTTATTCAGTCAAAACTGAAGGAACTGGATGACTCGCTTAAAAATGCTTCCGCAGCCTTAAAGGTGTTCAGAGTGCAGAAGCAATTAGCAGATCCGGAGGGGGAAATTAAGGAATCAGCTTTGCAGATCAGGACACTGGAACAGGAGGGCAGAAAGTTGCTGCTGGAGAAAGAATTTGTTGATTTGTTACAGCAGAATCTGGACACGGCTTTATACATCGGAATTGATTTCCTGCCGCTGGGATGGGATGAACAGGCCGACAGAATATTGGTGATGCTGCTGGATCAGTACAATGAATTGATAGGCAAGCGTCATGAATTGCTGGTGACCCGGCTTCCTGTATCTGCTGCAGTGAAAAATATTGATTTGCAGATTAACCAGCTCAAAAGACGTCTGGTGGAAAATCTGAAACATCAGCATGCCCGCAATGAGAAGGCGTGGGACTTTAACCGCGATCAATTGACACAGCAGAAAAAGAGAATGGTAGAGTTACCTGCTCATGAACAGGATTATCAGAACCTTCTCAGGAATTATCAGATAAATGAACATATTTATTCACTGTTGGTAAACAGGCAGCTTGAAGCTTCGGTGATGAAATCGGGTATGGTTCCGTCCTTTAAAATCATAGATATTCATGAGGTTGAGAAAATATTTCCCAAAAAAGGGCAGACCATGATTTTTTTCTGCACGCTGGGTTTGCTTTGCGGGTGTATGCTGGTCTTGGTGAAGCGGAAAATAAACAACCGGTTTTACAGGTTTCAGGATTTAAATGCTTTGCATCATGTAAAACTGGTTGGTGTTATCCCTCATTTCAGTGATCAGCTGAAAGATGCTGGTGAGGATGTAGTATTGCTGAACAATGATCGCTCTTCTTTTTCTGAAGCATTCAGTAACCTCCGTATGCAGATCAGTGTGAATACCGGAACTGCTGAAAACGGGAAGATTGTGGTCATTACGTCTTTCGGAGCCGGAGACGGAAAGTCATTTGTAGGAGTAAACCTGGGACTGTCCTTTGCACGGATGAATAAGAGAATATTGCTGATAGGGGCAGATATGAGAATGCCTTCAGTGGACAAGTACTTTTCTGTAAATGGCAAAAGCGGATTAAGCGATTATCTTGAAAACCCCGGGATAAATGTAACAGACATTATACAGCAAACAGCCATTCAGGGAATACATCATATCAGCGCAGGACAAGGCAGGTGCTATAACAGCACTGAACTTTTACAAAACGGGGCCATACAGGTGTTACTGGAAACCTGCAGAAAAGACTATGATATCATTATTCTGGATACACCACCTGTGGGTATTCTTTCAGATGCTATTCCGCTGATGCAACTGGCAGACCAAATTCTCTATATTGTCAGGTGGTTGTATTCTCCGGAAACGGCCGGGCAGTATGGAGATGCAATCTGTAAGCAATTTGGTTTTAAGAATATGCAGCTTCTGGTAAATGATTATTATAAGGATGGCCTCTATCAGTCGCTGGTTTCCTACGAGCCGGAATCCTGGTTGCCGGCTATATATAGTCAGCGTAAAGACGGTGATGGTTATTATCTGGTACAAAGGAACAGAACAGGCAGAAATACCAGCTAGAGGCTTCCTGCCTGTCAGGATATTTTCTGTTATAGCTGCATATTTTTAATCACCATGGCACTGGCACCACCACCACCGTTACAGATCCCGGCAGCGCCGTATTTTGCCTGGTTCTGTTGCAGAATGTGGATAAGTGTGACGATTATGCGTGCTCCGCTGCAACCTAACGGGTGACCAAGTGAAACGGCTCCGCCATTGACATTCACCCTGTCAGGCGGGATATTCAGCATTTTAGTATTAGCAATACCTACGACAGAAAAAGCCTCATTCAGTTCAAAGTATTCAATATCCTCCATCCTCAGATTTGCTTTGGATACCGCCTTGGGTAAAGCAAGCGATGGCGTAGTGGTAAACCATTCCGGTGCCTGTTCGGCGTCAGCGTAGCCGATAATGCTGGCGATGGGTTTCAGGTTTAATGCTTCAGCCCTTTCTTTACTCATCAGCAGCAACACTGCGGCTCCGTCATTCATGGTAGATGCGTTGGCTGCAGTAACGGTTCCGTCTTTGGTAAAAGCCGGGCGTAAAGACGGGATTTTATCAAATTGTACATGATAAGGTTCTTCGTCCTTGTCAATGGTAACGGTTCCGCCACGTTGTGGCACTTCTACGGGAATGATTTCTTCTCTGAATTTACCTTCCTCAATGGCACGCTGGCTACGCTGATAACTTGTAATGGCAAACTGATCCTGCTCCTCACGGCTGATGCCACATTCCGAGGCGCACAACTCAGCAGCCATACCCATCGCATAGTCATGATATACATCAGTGAGCCCGTCTTTGGCGAGTCCGTCTACCAGTTGTGTATTACCGTATTTGTGGCCCCATCGCATATCAGTAGCGTAAAACGGCACATTACTCATGCTTTCCATACCTCCGGCAATAATAATTCCGGCATCACCCAGGCGGATGCTTTGCGCGGCCATGGAAAGTGCTTTCATACCACTGGCACAAACTTTATTGACCGTCGTGGCAATCACTTCATCCGGTAATCCTGCAAATTTTGAGGCTTGGCGGGCGGGTGCCTGCCCAAGGTTAGCCTGCATCACAGATCCCATCATTACTTCCTGTACCAGCTCCGGGCTGATGCCTGCTTTCTGAATAACTCCTTTGATGGCTGCAGCACCCAGACGGGTAGCTGAAAGGGCTTTCAGAGTTCCGCCGAAACTTCCGATCGGAGTTCTTCCGGCGGCAATAATATATACTTCCTGTTGCATGTGCTGAGATTGATGATAAAATTTTTAAAAAGCCATTTCCGGGACATTGTCAGGAATGATCAGCTTTCCGGCAGTGGCTGCCTGTATTTCTTCTGTACTTACGCCCGGAGCCCTTTCCTTCAGAAGGAATCCTCCTTCCGGTAATATATCCAGGCAGGCAAGTTCGGTAACGATTTTTTTGATGCATCCGACACCGGTTAACGGCAGTGTGCATTCCGGTAACAGCTTTGATTCTCCGTATTTATTCACGTGCTGCATGGCAACAATGATGTTGTCAACACCCGCCACCAGATCCATCGCACCGCCCATTCCCTTGACCATTTTACCCGGAATCTGCCAGTTCGCAATATCACCGTTTTCGGATACCTCCATGGCTCCTAAAATAGTCAGGTTGATTTTGCCTGCACGGATCATTCCGAAACTGAGAGCGGAATCGAACAATGCGGATCCTGGTAATGTTGTGATGGTTTGTTTGCCAGCGTTTATGTAATCGGCGTCTTCCTCGCCGTCAAACGGAAAGGGGCCTAAACCCAGCAAGCCGTTTTCACTTTGTAATACTACATTGATTTCTTCCGGAATATAATTGGCCACCAGCGTTGGAATACCAATGCCCAGATTAACATAGTAACCGTCCTTCAGTTCTTTTGCGATCCTTTGTGCGATCTGCTCTTTAGTAAGTGCCATAATATGTACCCGCAAATTAGTGTGTCCTTACTGTTTTGTTTTCAATTCTCTTTTCGTAGGCTTCTCCCTGGAAAATCCGGTGAACATAGATACCCGGTGTATGAATTTCATCAGGGTTCAGCGTTCCGGCAGGTACCAGTTCTTCCACTTCCGCAATGGTGATTTTTCCTGCCATAGCCACCAGCGGATTGAAGTTACGTGCAGTGCCTCTGAAAATAAGGTTGCCGCTTGTGTCTCCTTTCCATGCTTTGACAAGTGCAAAATCGACTTCAAAAGCAGATTCAAGCAAGTAGTTTCTCTCTTTACCATGAAACGTAAATTTCCGGACTTCCTTTCCTGCTGCAACCATAGTCCCTACACCGGCGGGAGTGAACACAGCGGGCATTCCATAACCTGCCGCCATAAGCCGTGTCGCTAATGTTCCCTGCGGTACCAGCTCTACTTCCAGTTCGCCTGCCAGCATCTGCCTTTCAAACTCAGCGTTTTCACCAATATAGGAGGCGATCATTTTCCTGATTTGTCTTTTTTGCAGCAGCAATCCAAGCCCGAAGTCGTCAACACCTGCATTATTACTGATACAGGTAAGGTTACGGACCTCTTTTTGCAGTAAAGCCCGGATCAGGTTTTCCGGAATGCCGCATAATCCGAATCCGCCAATGGCCAGTGTGCAGCCGTCGGGGATATCCTGTACTGATTCGTATGCGTTATTTACGGTTTTGCTAATCATAAGTGGTTGCCGGAAACAGTCGGTTTAATATCTCGTAAATTATATCGAATATACAGAGTATATATAAAAAAAGCCTGGCCAAAGGAAAAACTGACCAGACTTTCAAAAGGCATTTACACCTGAAAACTACCTCTTTTTCAGAAAATGCGACAGGTTATACCGTTTATTTCGCTATCACTTTTACCAACATACCTTTAGTGACCTGATCTGTATCTTTCATGGAATTAAGGATACCCAGCTCCGGAATACGCTTGTCGGTCATTCCTAAATCTTTCATAGCCTGTCCGAAGGTAGTATTGCGGCTGACCGCTCTGATTCGTACCCGCTCGGGCTCTCTGCTTAATTTCTCGCGGTCGGTCAGTGTTCTGAATGATTGCGCCACATTACTGAAAGATGAAGCATAGTTATTGTAGTTCGGCACATGGCTCATCCCGTGGAATACATAAAACAGATTATTATACGGGATAATCCAGGTACCTACCTGAACCGTTGTTTTGGGATCCTGGGTTGTGGCCTGTCCTTGCTCATTGGTTTCCTGAATCTGAGACACAAGAACAGCTGAGCGGGCACCGTTGATGTTCTGGGTATTGTTGGAAATAACTTTAAAGCTGTACTGTTTTATAATATTCTGAGTCACTTCTTCCAGTGTTTTACCTTCACCCAACGTCAGCATCATCATCGCTTTACCATCTTTAGGTGCCATCTGAAACTGGATAGGAGAGTTTTCGTACTGCCAGTCTTTCGGAACCGGGAACTGGAATTTAAGTGTAGGATGATAGAAAATACTGTTCTCTACAAAACCCTGCTTGGGATCCTCTCCATAAATGATTCCATCGATCATGCGCAGATAACTGTCCCGGTTTACCTGATAATCGGACGGGTTTTTCTGCTGATACTCCGTTGTCATGCTGTGTACATTATTATAACGGTCACCCGGATCAGGGTGGGTAGACATGAAGGTTGGAATAGACTGCCCGCTTTCATCACTCATTCTTTTCAGTGTATTGAAAAAATTGGCCATCTGATGGGAGTCATAACCGATTTTACTGGAATATTCCACCCCGATTTTATCTGATTCTGATTCATGGGCCCGGCTGTAGCTTAGCAGGAGCATACCCAGGCTTTGCTGGGCGGCGTCGGCCATCTGACGGAATTGTTCAGAAACGACCATTCCGGCGATCAGTCCCACCTGCCCCAACATCTGGCTTGTCTGCTGACGCGCGGAGTGACGGGCTGTAATATGTCCGATTTCATGCCCCAGTACACCTGCAAATTCGGCTTCGTTGTTGAAATGAGCCATGATTCCGCGCGTGAAGTAAACAAAGCCTCCGGGGACAGCAAATGCATTGACTACCGGTGAGTCAACAATTGTAAATGTATAATTCAGGTCGGGGCGATGCGATATTTTAGCCATTGCAGTACCTTTTTCGGTAATGAATTTCTGTAACTTATCGTCCTCATACAGACCCATTGAGGCAATCACTGAAGGGTGATATTGTTGTCCCATAGCAATTTCCTGATCCTGCGACATGAAGATCAGCTCCTTTTTTCCTGTTACCGGGTTCCGGGAACAGGAGGAAAGCACCACCATAGCGGCAAGGCTTAATACATAAAACAGATGAGGCATCCTTTTCATAAAAATGCAGATATATTGTATAATTAATGATTCTGATAAAATTTAATTCAAAATAGTATTAATATTAATATGTTAATTTGGGGAAAAAGTCACAATTAATACAAAATATTTTTCAGCATTATTTGTACGTTTAGTTTCATGCACGATAATAGTACTTTATTTCAGTTAATTACAAATGTATTTGAAAAAGAGGTCATATAGTATATTACCACGCTGGCTTGAATGGCTGGATATCTTCGGATTATTTGAAAAAGATCCGTTTGGTAACCTTTTGTTCATACGCAGGATACTGATTATGGTGATCGGCTGGTTTACCTATTACCGGTATACAGCTGTTAATAAAATTAAAATTACCGGTACAGAGCATTTGCATAATCTTCCTGATCAGCAGGTACTTTTTTTATCAAATCATCAGACCTACTTTGCTGATGTAATCGCCTTTTACCATATTTTCTGTGCTGTTAAATGGGGATATAAAGATACCATGAGTCCGCCGTTTTATTTGTTTTCACCGCGTGTCAGGAGTTATTATGTGGCTGCTGCTGAAACCGTTCAGGGGGGGATATTGCCCAGGCTGTTCAGTATGGCCGGCGCAATTCCTATTAACAGGTCCTGGCGCTCCGATGGTCAGAATGTTCAGCGTGAACTGGATACTTCGGCTCAGGACAAAATCGGGATGGGCTTGGGTCACGGATGGGTGATCAGCTTTCCTCAGGGTACTACCAAGCCCTACGCACCGGTAAGGAAAGGAACCGCCCACCTGATTAAAGAACATCGCCCTATTGTGGTGCCGGTGGTTATCAATGGGTTCCGGAGGGCATTTGATAAAAAAGGACTGCGGTTCAAAAAACGGAATACCCTGATTACTGTCTGTTTCAAAGCTCCTCTGACTTTTGGGCCTGATGAAAGTGTGGATAGTATGGTAGCCCGTATCACCAAAGCCATTGAACAGGATATTCCGCTGGAAAAACTCAACTGGCTGAAAAACAATGAAGAGTAAATCAGGCTTTTCTTTCCAGTAACCTGATAATGGAGCTAAGGCCTTTTTCATCAGTATCACTGAAATCATTGAGTTTATCACTGTCTACATCTAAAATCATAGCTACCTCACCGTTGCGGTGAAATACGGGAAGTACTATTTCGGATCGTGACGCGGAGCTACAGGCGATATGTCCCGGAAACTGATCCACGTCGGGTACAATGATTGTTTTTCCGGAAGAATAGGCAGCGCCGCACACTCCTTTATGAAAGGGGATGCGTGTGCAGGCAATGGGGCCCTGGAACGGGCCGAGTACAAGCTGACCTTCCTTGACCAGATAGAATCCGACCCAGAAAAAGCCGAATGCTTCTTTCAGCGCGGCAGTTATATTGGCGAGATTGGCGATAAGATCACTTTCGTCAGCGGTTAAGCTTTCGATCTGAGGAAGTAAAATCTCATATAATGATGCCCTGTCTGTATTTGCAGGGATGATAAGTTCTTCTGCCATGTTATCAGGTTGATGTCGTGATGGTTACATTCAGTTTTATTTGAAAATGCGGATGCAGATTCAGGTCTGTTTTAATTGGATTGTCTCTAAATAGAATTATATTTGTGACAAAATTACGAATCAAATGAACGATATACTACTGCCTGAGTGGTTAACAGAGGAAAACGATCAGGGGGAATGGCAGGCACGCATGCTTTCAGACCAGGAGTGCTGTGTTTTTAAGAAATGTTGTAAATCATACAAAAAGAAAGGTAAGCGTTGCAAAAAGTGCCCTAAAAAGGGTTGATTGAAAAGCTTTCTGAACTATCCTATACTTTAATTTGATATTCCTGTTTGAAATGGCCGGATGGTTACTGATATTGCGCAGTAGTGGTACTATTGTAAAGTAAAAGGTGCCCTGAGCATATCCAATGGGGAGAATCTATTATCTGCTTTTTATTTTAATTATCATCGGGTTCATCACTGATCTGATGACAGGTTCCGTTCCCATTCCGGCCGGAGAAATTATTCGTATTTTATGGTCAGGAGAGTCGGACAATCAGGCCTGGGTTTATATAGTAGAGAAAATACGATTGCCCAAAGCGCTTACTGCCATACTGGTAGGGTGTGGTTTGTCTGTAGGCGGATTACAAATGCAGACGCTTTTCCGGAACCCGCTGGCAGGACCTTCTGAGCTGGGCATTACGTCTGGGGCCAGTCTGGGAGTGGCGGCAGTGATGCTGTCTGGCGGAGGTTCGGCAGGTATCGCTGCTATTCATCAGCTTGGGCTTTCGGGTAGCTGGCTGGTTGCAGCGATGGCATCGCTGGGGGCCTCATTTATTTTTCTCATTGTTATTTTTATGGCCGGCCGTCTGAAAGATCATGTGGTGATGCTGATTGTGGGAGTGATGATCAGCACACTGACCATGTCTCTGATCAGTATCTGGCAGTATTTTAGTCAGCCTGAACAGTTACAGGCTTATATCTTCTGGACATTCGGATCTTTAGGTGGTGTGATGGGTGCTCAGCTCGTGGTATTGGCTGTTGCCGTCGCATCAGGAATTTTGCTGGCCTTTGTTTCTTCCAAAGCTTTGAATACCTTGCTGCTCGGAGAGGAATATGCGCAAAGTATGGGATTAACCATCGGACGTACACGATTGTTAATATTACTGAGTACATGTCTGCTCACCGGCAGTATAACGGCTTTTTGCGGCCCTGTAGGATTTATAGGGATAGCAGTACCGCATATTACCCGTTCATTATTTAATACTTCAGATCACCGGATTCTTATACCCAGTACCTGCCTGACCGGTGCGCTGGTCATGCTGATTTGTGATATCCTGACACAGTTGCCGGGATTTCAGTCCATATTGCCTGTAAACGTTGTGACAGCCCTGTTTGGGGCACCCGTAGTTATTTGGATCATTATAAGCCGGAATAACCTTAGATCTTCATTTTTATGAGAAAATCAGCAGAGATCCTATTGACCCAGCAAATGACAATAGGATACAAACAAGGAAATAAAGTCAGGAAGGTATTGCAAAATCTGAATCTCTCGCTTTACAGAGGAGAGCTCGTTTGTCTGATAGGCCCTAACGGTGCAGGCAAGTCAACATTACTGAGAAGCATAGCCGGGTTATTACCTGTGATCAATGGCATGGTGCTGGTAGAAGATAAACCGTCAGGTATGTATAGTTCTACTGAGCTTGCCAAGAAAATAAGCCTTGTTTTATCCGGTAGCCAGGGGGTGAATTTAAAAATTGAAGAATTGGTCGAAATGGGAAGAATCCCATATACCGGCTGGCTGGGAAAACTCAGCGAGGCGGATGATGAAATGGTCCATAATGCATTGGAAATAACAGGTACTCAAAAATTCAGAAACAGAAACTTTCAGCAGTTAAGTGACGGAGAAAAGCAACGGGTGATGCTTGCCCGCGCGCTGGCACAGGACACGCCGGTTTTACTGCTTGATGAACCTACCGCACATCTGGATATCCCCAGCCGCATGGAAATGATGTTGCTGTTACAGCACCTGGCGCATGTTATGAATAAGGCAATTCTGCTTTCTACACACGACCTGCATCTGGCGCTGGAAATGGCTGACCGGATCTGGTTGCTGACAGACGACGGAAATATTCATACAGGGTTGCCTGAAGAATTACTCATGGATGAGAGCTTTCAGAAGGCTTTTCATAAAGAAGGTTTTCAGTTTGATTCTGAAACCGGCCATTTCAGGGTTAAAAGCAGACAAACGGGGATGTCCCTGAAGGTCTCAGGTGATAAAAATACCGTATACTGGACCCAGAAAGCACTCGTCAGAAAAGGATTTACGCTGGATCAGGAAGAGCCTGAGGGTGTGATTACGATTGATGGAAAAGATGAGCACAGTGTATGGGTTGTAGAGGCAAAATCCGGCTTTTCCCAGCAATTTTATTCCCTTGAAACGCTGCTGGCCGGATTAACAGAATATGCTGAGCAAAGCCTGCCGGTATAGCAGTTCTGAAAAAAACTTTATTTTGTTAACGACAGATAAGTCAGCCTGTTCAGGATAGGAACAGGCTGTTGCCTTTGTGATTTGTCCTGTCATTCATACCATTACCTGTTAATTGTCAAACATATATTTGGTATCTTTGCAGGATATAAAAAAATATGCATGGCAAGATTGGTAGCAATTGATTACGGATTGAAGAGAACAGGATTGGCGGTCACGGACCCGTTGAAGATCATTGCTACTGCACTTGAAACGGTTCGCTCGCATACACTGATTGAATATCTGAAAAACTATATGGCAAGCGAATCCGTAGAAGCGTTTGTAGTGGGTATGCCCAGGAAACTGGATAACACAGACACCAACAATACCAGGCATGTAGAGGCATTTATTAACCGGTTAAAGAATTCTTTTCCGGATATTCCTGTTTTTACCCATGATGAAAGGTTCACTTCATCGATGGCGTTAAGGGCGATGATCGACTCGGGATATAAAAAAAGTGACCGTAGAGAGAAGGGGAATATTGATAAGATAAGCGCCACTATTATTTTACAGTCGTATATGGAAAGTAAGGGAATTTAACGATAATATATAATTACATCAATCTGATGATTTACCCAATTATAGCATACGGAGATCCGGTTTTAAGAAAAGTAACACGGGAAATTAAAGAAGGTGAGCTGGATATCCGCGAGATAGCAGATAATATGTTTGAAACCATGTACAACGCATCGGGTGTAGGGCTTGCAGCTCCGCAGGTGGGCCTGAATGTCAGGATTTTTGTTGTGGATGGTACCCCCATGGAGGACGATGAGGACGAAGTTGATGAAGATGAAGAAGAGGATCTTTCTTTGGTAGGGTTTAAAAAAGTATTTATTAATCCGGTAATTCTGGAAGAATGGGGCGATGAATGGGCTTTTGAAGAAGGTTGTCTGAGTATACCGGGGATAAGGGCTGATGTATACCGTCCTGAAAAGCTGACCATCCGTTACCGTGACCTGGACTGGAACGAGATCACGGAAGAATACGAAGGCCTTGCAGCCCGTATTATTCAGCATGAATATGACCATCTGGAAGGAAAACTGTTTACGGATTATTTGCCTTCGCTGAAAAAACAGCTGCTGAAGAAGAAGCTGAACGACATTGCCAAAGGTAAGGTAGATACCGAATACAGAATGAAATTCCCTAAATAAGCATCTGATTTGTTGTCTGTTGCACTCGTACAAAGTACGCTTTACTGGGAAGATATAACGGCTAATCTGGCTATGCTTGAAGAAAAGCTGGCTACATTGCCGCATACCACGGATGTGGTGGTTTTGCCTGAAATGTTTTCTACCGGCTTTTCCATGCAACCCGGCCGGCTGGCTGAGCATGAAGGATTGATGACTACACGCTGGATGAAGCAGATGGCTGCGCAGTATCAGGTATTAATCATGGGGAGTTTTCCGGTAAAAGAGGGAAAACACTTTTTTAACCGGTTACTGGCCGTAAAGCCTGACGGAAGCATGGAGCGTTATGACAAACGGCATTTATTCAGAATGGGAGGAGAGGCCGGTGTGTATGAAAAAGGCGCTGACCGGCTTATTGTTGAGTGGAAGGGCTGGAAAATATGCCCGCTGATCTGTTATGATCTGCGGTTTCCGGTCTGGAGCCGTAACAGAAATGACAACCGGTATGATTTGCTTGTGTACGTAGCCAACTGGCCCGAAAAAAGGTCTTATACCTGGGAAATATTATTAAAAGCAAGGGCGATTGAAAACCAGTGCTATACGGTGGGTGTCAATCGCCTTGGTGTTGACGGTAATGATGTCGGCCATGCGGGTGGTTCTCTGGCTCTGAATTTTTACGGAGAGATTATGGCCGACCTGAAAGATCATGATACGGTACAACTGATTACGTTTTCTAAACAGCCTCTGGAGCATTTCAGAGATAAATTCCCGGCCTATCTGGATGCGGACCATTTTTTACTTGACTGATCCGCGCCCCTGACGATTATTCAATCACTTTTGGTACTTTAATGTAGATGCCATCCTGTGCAGGGGCATTGGATAACCCTTCTGCACGGGTGAGCATGTTATGGGCTTTATCTTCGCGCCAGTTGTTCACTTCACCCGTTATATGAATTAACGGCTCAATCCCGGTAGTGTCTACTTCATTGAGTTTATCCATCCAGTTCAGCACATCTTCCATGGTACTCAGCAGTCCCTCTTCTTCTTCCGGTTTTATTTCCAGCCGGGCCAGATGTGCGATTTTATGTAAAGTTTCTTTTTCAATTTTCATATACGACCTTCCTTATTGCATTGCAAAGATACGGTTTCCTGCCGTTGCCGCAAATGCGGGTTATTTTACCTTTTTAATTTCAATCAGCGAAATTTCATCACAGGCCGACAAACGGGTATCAGGGTTTAAAAATCTGCCTTTCAGACGGGTTACTCTGTAGTCGGGCGCCTTATATGTATTTACCTTCTCCAAATGCAGTGAATCGGCAATATGGTTGACAGAATCTGTGGGGCCTATAAGCCAGAAATGCTCCTGATCTGTGCCTTGCTGCGGATCAAAGGGCTGATAAAAGTGCCGGGTATAGTAAGTAAATGAATCGTTTCCCCACTGATAAGGAAAAACCTGATGGACGGGAATCTGAAGTTCCTTCACTTTTCCGGCAAGGGCATAACCTGCCGAGTATTCCTGCAGCCGGGGGTAAAAATTGCCGTTGAGTAACAGATTGACAAACAAAGAGGCCGTTACGCTGATGCCGATAAGCTTTTCAGTAACATGGAGGTCGCTGCGCCATTCCCAGACAAGGATTACCAGTGCCAGTAAACCGGCAGGGAAGACCAGTATATGTGTTATGGGAAACAGCCAGGTATTGATAAGAACAGCTGCTGCCATGAGTATCACTGCAATGGATCGCTGAATGATCAGCAGGGTTCTGACCGGTTTTTGTCCTGACAGGCTTTCAAGTTGTGCGGCGATCAGTATAGCGAAATAAGGAAAGAGGATATTCAGATAATGCGGCAGCTTAAAATTGGAAACCGACATGATGGTGAACATCACCAGAATGGTCATAAACGTCAGTATTTCCCGCCCCTCCTGATACTTTAATTTTTCTTTCCATAACCGGATTCCTTTTCTGAAATAAGCCCAGTAGGCCAGCAGGCTCCAGGGGAGCAGTACCCACAATAAAGAATGAAAAAATAAGAACGGATCATTAGAACCTGCGCTTCCCCAGCTGGCGCCGTCCATTCGTTCAATATTCTGATAAAGCAAGATAAAAGCGACTCCTGATATGTCAGACATTCCCCGGATGACTTTTTCCGGATGCAGATCAAACTGCAGATAGTAGCTGTACAGTACAGGCAGACTGAAAATGAAAAAGAGCGGTATGCCCCATATCCATCGGAAAGAGGCTAAAAATTTCCAGTTTCGCGAATATAGTGCCTGGGAGAGAACGGCGATTACCGGAGGGGCCGCGCCGCTCATTCCTTTAGTCGAAAAAGCCATAGCCAGAAAAAAACTGCCGCCAATCAGCCAGTGCCATTTACCATTTACAGAAAATTCATATAACATCCACGTCGCCACGATACTCGTGGAAAGTAAAATAGCATCCATCCGGACATCATTCTGTCCCAGGATATAGGCCTGGGTGCTGATCATCATAAAGGCAGCCCAGATACCGGTTCTGTGTGAATACAATTTTTTTCCCAGGCGATAGGTGGCATATACTCCTGGAATGGCAATAATGAAAGAAGGGAGTTTATAAGCGAGCGTGGTAACCCCTAACAGGCTGTTACCAAGAGCACTCATCCAGAAAGCCAGATGAGGTTTATCGAGGTAATCATTACCGCGATAAATCATATCTACCCAGTTACCGGTCAGATACATCCGCATTCCGATAATGGCATTATGAGCACTGTCGCTTTCAAGAATGGGTACCAGCATCCCCCAGATATACACCAATAGCCATAGTATAAAACTGCTGATGAGTATCCAGGCAGGGCGAAGGCCTGTATTGATTTTCTGAGGCATTAAATCACGCATTACTTTAAGATAGGAGCGAGGTCCTCTTCATTTGCTTTCAGCCATTCGGTTATATCTTCCACAATCTGGCGGATGGTATGCTGAGGTTTCCACCCGGTTAGTTGCGTTACTTTTGAATTGTCGGTAACATATAGCCGGATATCCGCTGTACGGGTTTCCGGAACAGACTGTATAGAAATGGTATTCCCGGTCACTTCCTGGCAGATTCTGGTTAATTCCTGAAGCGAGGCACTGCATTCCAGCCCTCCTCCGGCGTTGAGTATCTCGCCGTTGACGTTATCTATATGGTGCAGCTGCCAGTCCACCAGTCTGTACAGATCAGCAATATGCAACATATCACGGATTTGTTTTCCGGTGCCGCCGTAGCCGAAGTATCCAAGTTTCTGGTTGAAATAATGTTTGGCAATCCACAAAACCATTACACCCTGATCTACTTTACCCATTTGCCACGGTCCGGTGATCACGCCGCAACGATTGATGACCGTCCTGAGATTATAAAATTCATTATATTCCTGAATAATTAATTCAGATGCAAGTTTGGTTGTGCCATAAAGAGAACGCGCTCCGTCGAGAGGGAAATTTTCTGCAATACCTCTGGCACTTACACCACTGACCGGCTGATCGTCAGAAAGGGCAAAACGGCTTTCTTCTTCAATGAAATTCAGGGTTTCAATGGTTTTGATCGGATAAACCCGGCTGGTTGATAAAAATATAAAGGCAGCTTTATGCTTCAGAGCGTAGTTAAGGCAGTTGACTGTCCCGAACAGGTTGGTGTTGATCAGGTAATCCGGTGTGCCGTCAAGCCCGGCCAGGACGGACGGTTCAGCAGAAGCCTCGATAACGGTGTCGACTTCAGGTAGCGTATCAAAGTCTTCTTTAGAGCGGATATCACCGTGTACAAATTCAACACCTGCTTCCTTCAATCTTTTCAGGTTCAGTTCTGATCCCCTTCTTTTGAGGTTGTCAAGTGCAATGATGGTATAGTCAGGGTAATCATTTTTCAGGGCTATGGCGAGGGAGGAACCTACAAATCCCGCACCTCCGGTAATCAGAATTTTCATGATATATGCTATTTGGATATTAAAACCGCTGTAAAAATAATAAGGACTGTGTTATTACAGTCCTTATTGAAACAATATTGGTTAACTTATATTTATACCACAACGCTTTTACCTGGTACAGCAGCAGGATAAAGACCGTTTGCATCAGGTAAAATCTTAGGATTTGCATCCCATGCCAGTTTATCAGGAAACAGGTTAATTTCCGATTTCAGAACTTCATCCCATTTGATTACTTTTCCTGAATAAGTAGCCAGGCGGCCCATAATACCGGTCAGGGTACTTTTGGCACCGTTTTCAGCATCAGCAAACTTATATTCACCTTTAGCGATGGCTTCAAAAAGCACGTCGTGCTCAATCTGGTAAGGGTTACCGTCATTTTTGCCGTCATGGGCATAAATCACACCACTGTTACCATATTTTTTTAGTACTGTATTGTTATTGGCAAAACTGTCGATACGTCCTTTGGTTCCTACAAAACCTTCATCAACCCGGTTCCAGCAACCTTCAAACTGACGGCACTGGCTGGAAATGACGGTTCCGTCGGCATAGACCATATCCAGAATGTGGTGATCGTAAATTTCTCCGAAACGGGGACCTGTACGTACCTGACGGCCACCTGTTCCCTGGATTTCTACAGGATAGGCATTTTTTACCCAGTTGGCCACATCAATATTGTGTACATGCTGCTCTACAATATGATCTCCGCACAGCCAGTTAAAATAATACCAGTTACGCAGCTGATATTCCATTTCGGTCTGTCCGGGTTCACGATCTTTTACCCACGGGCTGCTACCCACCCAGTATACCTGTCCGCCTACGATGTCACCGATCGCTCCGTCATGGATACGTTTTACGGCTTCAAGATAATTAGGCTGATAATGGCGTTGCAGGCCCACTACTACATTTTTCTTGTTTTTCTTGGCAATTTCAGCCATTTCAAGCACTTTACGGACACCTGGTACGTCTGTCGCGACAGGTTTTTCCATAAAAATATGCTTCTTCTGCTTTACGGCTTCTTCAAAGTGGGAAGGACGGAATCCCGGAGGGGCTGTTAAAATAACCACATCCACATCCGGTAAAGCAATGGCTTTTTTGTAAGCGTCAAAGCCTACAAACCGGCGATCTTCAGGCACGTTTACTTTGGTGGCCGTATCTACTGCCTTACCTGATGCATCGGTATATTTTTTGGCTGTCAGGCTTTTATAAGCCCCGTCCAGACGATCCTGGAAGGCATCAGCCATTGCCACTACCTGCACGTTTTGTTTGGTGCTCAATGCCTGGGCAGCAGCACCCGTTCCGCGTCCGCCACAACCTATCAGTGCAACCTTGATAGTCTCGTTTACAGAACTGTTAAATCCATAGGAGGAGAATGGCGTTACAATAGCAGAACCGGCCGCCAGTGCTCCTGATACTTTCAGAAAATCACGTCTGGTATTTTTCATTGTATTTGAAAATGTTTAGTTAAGGATAAGATTAACTGTTTAATACGATCAATAGTCTTCAATCAAAGGGGGATTGTAGTAAGCTTCGATTTCCTCTTTTGAAGGAGGAGTAAGCGGACGTACAATACGGAACCCTACAAAAGATGCGTTGGTCAGCCACCATTCACTTTTAGGTAATTGAGGATCAAGTACTTTCCAGGATGCATCAGAAGGTGTTCTGACGGCACTGCGGCAATTAGCAGCTTCTTCATCCCATGACCCGCCACGAACCGAATTAGGATACAGCTCAGTTACGGGCGCAAAAGGGCCGGATTCTCCTTTAGCCACTTTTTCATAGAAGTCAGGATAATACTGATCAAGCGTCCATTCCTTTACATTTCCGTGCATATCATGCAGTCCCCATGGATTCGCTTTTTTTGTGCCAACCTGTTTGTAGGAGTTTTCACTGTTACCAAGGAACCATTCATTATCCCCCAGCTTGGCCGGATCATTTCCGAACCAGTAAGCTGTGGTGGTACCTGCCCGGCAGGCATATTCCCACTCCGCTTCTGTTGGTAACCGGTAGAAAATCCCCGTTTTATCGTAAAGCCATTTGCAAAAATGGATGGCTGCATATTGTGTCATATTAATGGCGGGATACCCGGAACGTCCCATACCAAAAGACATATCCACATAAGGCGGACTCGGACGGGTACTGCCGTCGGTCTTGGCCATGGTATTCTTACCTTCAGCATAGCGACCGGCCATTTCTATTTCCAGGTTTTTGAACGAATACAGGTCATAAATATCCCAGGTAACTTCAAATTTGCCCATCCAGAAAGGCTCAATCTTAACCTTGTGCTGAGGGCCTTCATCGTCTCTCCTGTTTTTTTCCTTTTTCGGACTCCCCATCTGGTATTCACCACCGGGAATAGGTAAAAGTTCGTAAGCCTGATTACTTCCTTCGATTTCTTGGGTATAACCCTTAAAATCATCCTGACCGAATGATAATACCGGTAAGGATAATGCACTGAGTACTAATAAAGAAAATTTGTTCATTTGTCTTTTTCGGGTAGAAAAATTAGTTTAATTCACAATTATAATTTACAAACATAGTATAAAATCAATTATGTATGAACTATGTTCATGTATAGAACGAATAAGAATTGTTTTTCTTTTCGGTTCATTGTTAACTCTTCACTGCCTGTTTATTACTGGATCTTTTCAAGCTCTTCCTGGGTAAATGCCAGTTGTCTGCCATTATACTTTTTTCGCATTTGCACAATTTCTTCTTCTTTGACAGGAGAACTGTTGTTCTGCCAGTTGTTCCGGATAAAGGAGAGCAACTGAGCTATTTCCTCGTTTTTCAGGCTGGCGTCATAACCGATACCCGGCATATCGCCGTAAATCTCAGGTGCTTTGTAAACGTGCCCGTTTACTTTAATGGGACCGGTGAGACCGAAAAGTACGATTGCCATCAGCTTATGCTTGTCGCCGGTTACCCATTCCGATTTGTTCAATGGAGGGCCAAGCGATTTAACTCCGTTACCATCCTGTCCATGGCAGGTCTGGCAGGTAGAATTGAACAGTTCAGCACCAAGCGGATATAGCCTGGCAAGCACCTCCGGATCGCGGCTGGCTTTACGGTTTATCGCATTTTTAATGGTTGAGTTCAGTTTTTTATAAATAACACTGGTGCTGTCTGTGATATGTGCCTTTTTCATAAAATCATCTTCATGGTCTTCCAGTCCGCTGATGATTGCATCGGCAATATATTTATCCCGGGGATACATAAGGGAGAGCTTCTGTAAAAGCCCGACGGTAGCCTCTGCATCAAATTTCTCTAACTTATGGGCCAGAAAAGCAATATAAGGTGCGATGGATTCATCTTTCTGATTGACCAGTTCATTCGCCAGGGTTACATACTGCGCACTGTTGCCTGCGTTCAGGTCCTGAGAAACGGCACTTAGTGCCTGAATACACACCGACCAGTCGGAGGACCTGGCCAATCGGATAATATCTGCGGTTTTTAAGCTTCCTAATCCTTCCAGCGTCCATAAAGCATGAGTGACCTGTAACGGGTTGCTGTTGCTGCTCAGTAATTGTGTCAGTTCCGGAACAAGGGAGGTTAGTTTTTTATCAATAATGGTTTGTTGTGCATAATCACGTACCCAGCCGTTTTTGCTGCCCAGCAATGC
>JBEBXQ010000061.1:0-26978 GCA_040391535.1 Telluribacter sp.
CACTGTTATGCTCAATGCGGGAGATAATATCGGACTTTTTTATGAAGCTGGCGGTTATTTTTCTTCGTTAGATATGTCTGCCGGAGAGGGTAAAGGGGTCACCTGGTCAATCACCAGGCTGAATTAATTTTCCATCATTATGAAGCGGTGCAGACAGTCTCTGAGGCCGGGAATAAGAACCTGCTGATTTCTATTCTTCATACCCTGGAAAAGGGCCCAAACAACAACATGAATGTTTGAGCCCTTTTTCTACAATATTATCTTTCCTGAAATTAATAATAACGTGCTAGCCCGCATCAATAGTTGATTTTCCGGTTGCGGGCCACAATATCCCAGTTGCCACTGGCCTCGTGACGGGTAACGGTGACCGCAGATTCATAAAGGGCTACTGTCGGACAAACATGAATCGGCATAGCATACAGTATATCACCTATTTTCCACGAATGCCCCTCCCCTGCTTCTATTACCATGTGTTCTTCGCTGTGACCCGCCGGTTGCAGCTGCGGTGCATTCACAAAATAGACCCTTCTGTTAAGGGGATTTTCTGCGGCAATCGATTTATAACCCAGATCAATACAGATTCTTGACGGTGTAGGTAAGGAAATAACACGGCACAAGACCAGTGCAGCCGGTAAAAAATCCTGTTCAGCGCATTCTTCTGCATAGCCCTTATCCCAGAAAACAAAAGTACCCGGACTGCATTCCACGCCTTCTCTGGCTGCATGGAAAGGAAAACTCGGAGAGCCGCCGAAAATTAAGTTTACCTTGTTTCCCAATGCAGTAAGCCGGTCTGATAATTGCCTTACCGGCACAAATGCAGATTCACACATGGCCCGTCGTTCTTCCTGGCCGGGGTGGTGAATATGTCCGTCGTATGCATGAAGCCCAAGCATTTCTATACCTGGCAATAAATTGCATTTTTCATATAATTCAAAAGCTTGTTCAGGTACAATTCCGGTACGGTTCATTCCTACATTCAGGTCAATGTATAAGGAAAATGATATTCGGTTGGCGACGGCAAGCGAAGAAAGCATTTCAGCTGTAACATCATTGTCAACCAGACACGAAAAAGACGTTTCAGGATAGGCTTTGATGAGTTGAATGAAACGTTCAGCTTTAGCTTTGAGAGGCTGATAGGCCATCAGGACATCCGGTGCTTTCACCAAGCCAAGCAACTCAGCTTCGGCAATGGTAGCACATTTGAATTTTGTAATCCCTGCCGCAAGCTGCATTTCGGCTACTTCACGGGTTTTATGTGTTTTAATATGAGGCCTTAACCTTTCAACAGGCACCATTTCGGTTGCTCTCCTGATATTTTCCTTTATCCTTTCCGGATAAAATAGCAGTGCAGGAGAATCGATAGCTCCGGTGTTTTCAATATGATACCAATTATTCATTTTACTAAACGATAAAATCCGGGTACAAATAACAAAAAAACAGGCAGGAAACCCATGAAAGTTTCCTACCTGTTCAAAGATCGGCAGAACCGGTTTATACTAATGCGCCGCGGCTAAAATACGTACAAAAATCCCATATAGAGTGATTGCGCATATTGAATACGGGCACTCTGATCGTCATCATAAACCATTACCGCTCCTACATTGGCATTGAGATATTTCCTGAATTTGGCCGTCAGCATGAGGTCAAGGCGGTTGTCAGGTGATTCGATATTATTATACGTTGCATACATCAGGTACCTGAGCTTCAGGTTAACGTTTTTAGCAATATCTTTGTCATAATTGGCAACGATCTGTAATAATGCAGCTTCGGTTTTTACCCTTTCCCCTATTTTCACACCGTAGTTCTTCTGATCAGGAGTGTACGCATAAAGGCTCGTATCAGCTACAATTGTCTGGCGCAATGCAGCCGGAGAGAAATTAACGAAAAAACTTGGTGTAGGTTTGTATTCGAATCCTATCATTTCGGTAACATACGCCGGTGAAAAGAAACCTGATATTTTGTTCTTCCGCTCCAGGCTGTCGGAGACCATTGTATAATGATATCCGGGCGCAAACTGGGACAGAAAATTCACATTGGCAATAAACCGCCAGTTTTTACTCAACATTCTTCCGTATTTGAAATCCCAGTATATCCTGTCAATACTTTTATTGCTGCGTTGTCCGTGATTTTTGACTATTCCATACTGCGACTGAAAATCATTTCTCAATATGTTTTTCCCTTTTTGTACTTCTCTGAGATAATTAAATAAAAAACCTACCGCAACAGAATTTTTGGCTCCACCTGACCAATTGTTGGTAAAAAAGCCCTGATTGAGATTAATCCCAAATTCCTTTTTATCAGCAAGCACCGTATCACGTTCGTAAGATGCTATACCGTAGGTTACTTTTGCCGTATTAACTTTTGTTTCATTCAGGTCCAGTAAGGTAAGTTGCGCATTGGCTGAAAAATATAATAAAAAAAAGAAAGCAGTCTTAAAGGTTTTCAAAAACGTCATTTCGGTTCAATTTTCAATACAAAGGTAATGTAATACAGTTTTTTAAAGGGTTTCTTTTAGCCAGCTGAAGAATTCACGCTGCCAAACCATGGCGTTCTGAGGACTCAGCACCCAGTGATTTTCTTCCGGTAAATACAGTAAACGGCTTTTTATGCCTTTTAATTGCGCAGCCTGAAAGGCTTGAAGACCTTGTTCGATCGGAACACGGTAATCTTTGCCGCCCTGTACAATCAATATGGGGGTATCCCATTTTTCAACAAAGTTACTGGGCGACTGAGCAAATGAACGCTGTGCAACCTGATTGTCCTTTTCCCAGTAAGCGCCGCCTTTCTCCCAGTTTTCGAAAAACATTTCATCGGTTGTGCCGTACATGCTTCTGAAATCATAAACTCCATCATGAGAAATAAATGTCCTGAACCGTCCGTCATGCATTCCTGCCAGGGCAAAAACGGAAAAACCTCCGAAACTGGCGCCTACACAGCCCAGTCTGCCTTTATCAACATAATCTTCTTTGGCTATATCATCAATGGCGCTCAGATAATCCTTTAAGACTTGTCCCCCCCAATCTTTACTCACCTGTTCATTCCAGGCCGTACCATGGCCCGGCATACCACGACGGTTAGGAGCAACAATTATATAGCCTTGTGAAGCCATCAGCTGGAAATTCCAGCGGAAAGAATAAAACTGTGTCAAAGCCGACTGCGGACCACCCTGGCAATACAATAAAGTTGGATATTTCTTAGAAGGATCAAAATCAGGAGGAAGGATTACCCAAACCAGCATATCTTTATTATCCGTCGTTTTTACCATTCTGGATTCAACAGTACACAGGCTGATATTATCGTAAAATTCATCGTTTACATTCGATAATTGCTGCATGGTTTTATCAAACAAATTCACAGCATAAATTTCGGATGCATGGTTCATATCCGAACGGGTCACCATCAGACGGCCATTACTCTCCCCTATGATGGCATTTACATCAAAATTGCCTTGTGTGATCTGCTCAACAGAGGGCATTTTTCGGGTCCGGCCAGGGTCATCAACTTTAAAAAGCTGTACTGTACCATTTATGGGCGCAAGGAAATAAATCGTTTTATCATCCTTCCCCCATACAAAACTATTGACATGGATATCGTCGCGATGGCCGGTAAGATTCACTTTTCCAAAACCGTTATTAACAACAATATCCTGTTTATCCGCCTCATAACCATCACGTTTCATTTGCAGCCATGCAAGTGTACCTTTGGTATTATAGGCTGGTGCCACATCATAACCCGGGTTATCTTCTGTCAGGTTACGGGTGGTTTTTTTTACCATATCATACTCATATAGATCCGTATTCGTACTTACGGAGTAGGCTGTACCGAATTTCTTTTTGGTCACATATATGATCTTTCCTCCGTCAGGATGCCAGATATAATCCTCAGTTCCTCCGAATGGCTGCTGGGGGCAATCGTATGGTTCATCCTTCATAATATCTGTTGCAAGGCTGTCAGGTTGTCCGACAGCTTTTACGAATACATGACTAAAGTTACCATCCTCCCAGGTATCCCAATGCCTGTAATTCAGAGAATTAAAGACATAAGCATCTGATTTGTCCAGATCGCTGTACTTATCTTTTGCCCTTATCTGCATAATCTGTACATCCCTGGTAACGAGCTCATGGCGTCCGTCGGGAGATATTTTATCATTCCGTAGCAGATTTTCTGTATCATTTATTTCAGTAGGACTTCCCCCTTTAATGGGAATCAGATAGGTTTTTTTTACAGATTTATTAGAAGTTATATCCGGACTACTAACGTTATATATGATATTTTCACCGTTCTTTGTAATTCCGAGCGGTTGGATACGCCCGATTTGCCAGAGTAATTCAGGCGTAAGTTTTTCCTGTGCGGAAACAGGTAGGTACCACAGGAGACCAAACAGAAGAAGTGTCAGTTTTTTCATCTTGTATATGTTTAATAAAACCATTTTAATAGTTTGCTGATCTTTTGTCAAAATAAGTAGAATATTGGCTAAGTAGTATATAAATTATATAATAATGACCATTTTTGAAGTCATTCATAAATTTTATCCTAAAAAGAATATTTTATTGACAATCGGATTATCTGCTATTGTAATGTACGCAGCCAGTATGCAAAAAGTGATTTGATATAGAAAAATATTCAGGCAAGATTATTTATATTTGGTTCAAAAATCAATATTTATAGTTCACAGGAACAAAATTGATAAATTATTAAAAACGAATTCGCTATGGAAAAAAAGAAAATTCATAACAAGGGACAAGCCAGACTGTTTAAAAATGACTTCCTTGAAATGCTCACTAAATCACATCCTTTGGTAATATGGGGTATGTACATCCCGATCATCGGATATTTTTTGTACTATGCACATACCGAAAAGGGCTATTCAGTGGGAACTGTAATCACGGTCTTCTTTATCGGGATGGCTTTCTGGTCATTCTTTGAATACATTGCTCACCGCTATCTTTTTCACTGGATGAGCGAGAATCAGTCTATTCAGAAATTTGCCTATACCCTTCATGGAAATCATCACGAATATCCGCGTGACCGCCAGCGTTTGTTCATGCCACCGATTCCAAGCTTACTTTTTTCCGCTGTGCTTATCGGTATTTTCTATCTTATCATGCGTAATTATATGTTTGCATTTTATCCTGGCTTCATTCTGGGTTATCTGTTATATGCGAGCATGCACTATGCAATCCATGCATGGGCTCCCCCATTTAAATGGATGAAACCGCTTTGGAGAAACCACCATCTGCATCATTATAAAAACGAAGAAAAGGGATTTGGCGTTAGTTCCACAGTCTGGGATCATGTATTTGGTACGACGTTTGATCTGAATAAGGAGAAGGAAGAGCAGGAAGAGGTTAAAAAGCTGATGTTTGATAAATAATACATTTTATATTCTTCTGAAAGGCATAGCATCCGCTATGCCTTTTTTTGTATCCAACTGAGACATTATCCTAGTTGAATTACGAAAGATTCAGGATTGAAAAGGTGGTCTGAAATACACCCGGCAAATACCGGCTTAAGTGAATTATACGAGAGAAGATTGCTCTGTATCCGCCGTTGCATCGATTATAAAAGCTCATTGTTCACTAGTATTTTGTCGTAAATACGCGCTATCTGATTGCACGCGTGAGCATAAGAAATGCGACAATATCCTCGTAATCTATGCCCTTTCTTCAGTGCTATCTGTTAATTTTTTCCCGTATTCTGGAAAATTTTAAACTGTCCGTGATTCTCCTGTATTATTATTATGTATTTTGTTCAGAGGATTGCTTAATACGACATAATCCTCGTCTTATCTACTGTTGTTAAGTATTATATCATAGCAAAGTTTATCTGGGTCGGTTTTTGTCGCAATAAAGTTAAAATATTGATTATCAGCATATTATGATGCTTTAATTAATAAAATACTTCAATAGATTATCAGACTTCAAAACCACGAAATCCGGGAGCATAAGGGACAAAATGACCTTTATGAATTAAGTATGCCTCCTGAATCTCTATTTGCTCTTGTTCCTCGTTGCTGTATCAGAACAGTGTATGGCTTCAGGTATCTTTTATGGAGTATTCTAAATAACGTCGCTTACTCATTGAGATGCCCTGGAGAATTTCTTTAATTACGACAAAAACCGAGTAATGATAGTTATTGAACGCAATTCTGAATTGCGTCATATTCCTCGTTGAAAATATCGGTGATATCTCTCGTTTTTCCGGATGGAAACAGCGCTTCAGAATAAAATGTGCAGTTTATACTAACGGGTTCTGAAAGCAATCTGCACTTCCCTTTTCAAAAAATACCTTATTGTTCTCAGAGTCGGCGAAGTATTTTTATTACGTGAGGTATCTGCCGTTAATTATTATGAAATGAATACAACTGAGGAGATAATGAAATAACCTATTACGACAAAATCCTAGCAAATGGCTGTGATGTATTGCGGCACAAATAAACTGAAAGGCAGTTTGAACCCTTTCGCAATACGTAATACCGACAGAGTATGCACGTTTTCATCAGAACCAGTGATGGCGTAAAATGAGCATCTGATATATTGCGACAAAATCCTCTTTAAAAATTGGTACAGATCGTCCCGCTGTATGGCATGCAGCCGCTTTTTCACTAACTGCGACAAAATCCTAGTTGCGGCGCAAGGTTATCCACATTTTTGCTGTTTTGAGTTTCTTTTTTTGTTTTTTTCTTTAGTTGAAATTCACACAAACAAAATTTGTGTATTTTACTTTTATTTACTTATTTGTTATTTGAGGCACCATAACTAATTGATATTTAGTGTATTACATCTATTTTTTACGTCAAAAACCTAGTTTTAAACGGCTTAATCCTCGTTTGATGCGACAATTACCTCGGCTTAGTGCGTCAGAAACCTCGTTTGTTACGACTTAATCCTCGTTTTGTTACGACGTAAACCTCGTGAAATGCGACAGATATAAATTGTTGTCGTTTTTGAGAAAAAGATTTATATTGCGGCATCTTAATATCCTATATCCATACGTATATTGCATGAAACAGAAGTCAAAAGCATTATTGCCCAAAGATAATAAGTTAATTACTCAGGATAATGCCATTACCAGTGCACGTTACGAAATGTCAGCACTGGAGCGTAATATGATTTATATGCTGATGGCCGAGTTGAAACAGACCGACACTGCCGAGACGTTGTACTATATTTCTGTTTCTGCACTGATGGCGCTTACTAAAACAAAGAACTCCTACGAAGACTTTAAAAGAGCTACTGAAAACCTGGTAGGCCGTGTGCTGACGATTGTCAGGCCCAACGGCAACCTGCTGCAGGTGTCTATGATCTCATCGGCCGAATATATTAACGGCCAGGGAATTATTGAAATCAGCCTGGATCCGAAGATCCGCCCCTATTTCTTTGACCTTAAGCAGAATTTCACCACTTTTCAGTTGCATATGGCGTTGAGCATGACAAGTAAATATTCTAAAAGAATATATGAAATGTTGTCTCAGTTTAAAGACCTCGGAACTTTGAAAATTGACGTTCTTGAGCTTAAAAGCCGTTTATCTCTCTATGATGAAAAGAAAGGAGAAGAACAGTATACAAACTGGAATGATTTTGCCAGAAGAATTCTGAATGTAGCCAAAAAGGAGATCAATGAGAAAACCGACCTGATTATTGATTTTGAGGGAGTAAAAAAAGGCCGGAAGTTTGTTCAGATAATATTTAGTATCGGAAGGAAAGATGCTCCTTCTACCCTACCCTTTGACGATGACCGGAATACTAATATTTTCAGCCGTCTGGTCAATGATTTCAGACTTAGAAGAGATCAGGCCAGCCGGGTAATGGAAAAATTCAGTATTCAGGAAATCAATAAGACACTCTATGATATATCGCTGAAAGTTTCTGACGGAACTATAACCAATCTTGGGGCTTATACTGCCAAAGTTTTTGGACTATCCTGAATCATAATTTCAATTTTTGTCAAGAAAAATTGACTTTGTGTCAAAAAATGAATTCATTTGTCTGAATTATATACCAAATTATATTGAAATTCATGCTAAGCCACGATAAAGTAATCCAGTTTTTTCAGAATAATCCTGCTCTGTCTTTATCTGTTGTTGAAAAGGAAGCTTTATTGCCTGCCAGTACATTATCAAAAGCAGTTGCAGGGAAACGTACTTTGAATGAAAAACATTTGAAAGCACTTTTTCCGATTCTGGTCAAATATGGCTACCGTGACGGCCTGATTTCAAAATGCAAGGTAATTTCGATCATCAATCATAAAGGTGGTGTCGGAAAAACGACCACTACCATTAACCTGGGCAAGGCGTTATCCCTGATGGGTTATCGTGTTTTGGTTATTGACATGGATTCTCAGGGGAATCTGACACAGGCATTAGGCGTTGATACACCGCAAAAACAGGTTGTCCATGCACTGTTGCATAACGAACCACTTCCACTCTATCCTATTGCAGAGAAATATGATTTATCGCCAAGTGATCTTGAGCTGGCTTACGCTGATTTGGAGCTTGTACAGGCTGTTGGTGGTGTTAATCAGCTTCGTAACGCCATTTCGCCACTGAGAATGGACTATGATTATATTTTGATTGATTGTCCGCCGGCGCTAAATATTTTTACAAACTGTTCGCTGGTTGCTTCCCATTCCTGCTTAATTACACTTCAGCCGGAGGCGTCTGCTATGAAAGGTGTCAGTAATTTGTTTGATCGTATTTTTCAGGTGCGGGACCGGATTAACTATGATTTGAAAGTGGAAGGTATTCTGTTGACGATGGTTGACAAGAGATTGAAAGTACATAAAGATATGATTGACTATGTGCATAAAAACCTTTCTGATTTTCCGATTTTCAGGACTGAGATCCGGAATAATGTTACTATAAAAGAATCGCAGATTGCGCAGCAGGATATTTTTACTTATGCTGAAAGCAGTTATGGTGCGGAAGATTACTGGAACCTGGCAGAAGAACTGGTTTCAGGCAGTTTCAGACAGCGAAATTAAGAATGATTGAGGTTCAGTAGATTGAAAAGCAGATTACTATGAAGAAATACGCAAGTTTTTTAGGAGAGAAGAAAATGATTAAGGATCAGGGTCTGATGCGCCATGAGGAAATCAGGAAGCAGATTCAGATTCTTCCTGAACTGGAAGCTTTAATTCCTCCGTTGCTTGAAGATGAATATAAACAGTTAGAGGAAAATATTCTTAATGAAGGTTGCCGGGAAGCCTTATTAATCTGGGAAACCCAGCTGATGTTACCGGGTGATCCGCCTGATCAGGATTTGACGGTTTCGCGTTATGTGCTGATTGACGGCCATAACCGGTTTTCAATCTGCCGCAGAAATAATCTGGATTTTAAGATTCATATATTGCATTTCGACGGCTTGTCCGAGGTGCGGGATTTTATGATCGATAACCAGCTGGGCAGACGGAATCTTTCTCCCGAGCAAATGGCTTATCTGAGAGGGAAAAAGTACAACGCCCTCAAGCTTGAAAAGGGTAAATATGACCGGCTGGAGCATAAGGGACAAAATGACCCTTATGATGGTGATGATAAATTAAGTACTTCTGCAAAACTGGCAAAACAGTTTAATGTGAGCGAGAAAACGATAAAACGGGATGCTGCATATGCCGAGGGTCTGGACACTTTACCGTTGGACGTAAAGCGGGATGTATTGAGCGGAAAACAAAAAATAAAGAAATCAGAAATTCAGCAACTAAGGAAATCCGGCAAAGGAGCGGGGACAACAGGAGAATTAATTGCAGTCGCACAGGACGGCATTGCCGGAGAATCTGAAATGGATAAAGTAAGTGAACTTAAAACCAAACTTGCTGAATTGGTGAAAAAACTGAGTAAAAATCCTAAGCAACCTTCGCGTATTTGTGATGAGATTATCAGCTATGCTATTCAGTTGAGGAATGAAGTTGAATGATTTATTCAACTGCTATAGCATAAAGGACATTTTGACCCTTATGAGATAGGCAATTAATTATATTCTGTAAAAAATGCAATTTATAGAATTATATTTTGGGTATTTAGATATATTTAATATTTTGTACTTAAAATTATAATTTATTTGGAATAATATTCTTATTTGGAGTATTGTTACAAAATCCTTATTTCTTTAAGAATATCTTGTGCTGACCGTTTAATAAATCTCATCCGTCTGACTGCAATGATTTAAAATTTTTGTTTACATTTGTCAGATATCGGAAAAGTATTATCGAATACTTGTTTTGTATACTCTTTCTTTACAGGTAGATGGATTCCGGAAAATCCCTTGTGAACAGACAGGGCTTCCGTGTTAACAGGTATATACGGCTTTCTTAAATGATCTCTTTCTGAAGCTTTGATTTTAGCGTGCGTGTCTCAGTCATTTTGCGGAATGGGGTAACGGATTGTATTTGAGCTAATATGAACGATGAAAGAATAGTTTCGCCTCAGAAAATTAAAATTCTTACTTTAAGGTCAAATTAGTTTCTAAAGCGGTGATGGATATTCTACACCGCTTTTTCTTTGCTCATTACAATATTTCTCTATTTTTGTAAAAATTTGAATTATTTTATGAAACGATCTGGTTTTTTACTGCTTTTGGGCTCGCTACTGCTGACAGACATTTCTGCATCGCTGGCTGCAGATGCACCCGCGCTGAAGGTGCTGATTATTGACGGGCAGAACAATCACAGAAATATGGTAGAAGGTACGCAGATGATGAAAGCGTACCTGGAAGAAACGGGTTTGTTTGCCGTGGACATAGCCACAACACCAGCCGCGGGTAAAGAGATGGCCGCATTTGATCCTGATTTTGGATCCTACAATGTGGTTTTAATGAATTATAACGGTGATACGTGGTCTGATAAAACCAAACGGGCATTTGAGAATTTTGTGCAGCAGGGTGGGGGAGTGGTAGTGGTTCATGCCGCAGATAATGCGTTTCCTGAATGGGAAGCATATAATAAAATGATTGGCCTGGGGGGCTGGGGTGACCGCTCGGAAAAATCGGGGCCTTATGTTTATTATAATGAGGAAAAAGGTGAATTTGTAAAAGACAGCAGTCCGGGACCGGGAGGGAGTCACGGACACCAGCATGAGTTTGTTGTGAAAACAAGAAATGCCAGGCACCCGATTATGAAAGGATTGCCTGATGAATGGCTGCATCAGAAGGACGAATTATATGATCGTTTGAGAGGTCCTGCTGAAAACCTGGATATACTGGCGACGGCATTCAGTCCTGTGGAATTAAAAGGCTCGGGCAGGCATGAACCTGTTTTAATGACTGCCACATACGGGAAAGGTCGGATTTTTCATACCACCCTGGGTCACGAAACTTACTCACAAAAGTGTATAGGCTTTATAGTTACCCTGCAGCGTGGAGCAGAATGGGTAGCCACAGGCAAGGTTAAGCAGAAAATCCCGGCGGATTTCCCCACAAAAACAATCGGAAAAAGTAGAAATTGATAATCCATTAAGATAAATGAAAACAAACATTAACAGAAGGAAAGTATTGAAAAATATGGCCGGAGGTGCAGCAATTCTTGGAGTACCTATGTCACTCGAAAATGTCTTTGCTGCTAATGAAGCCGCTTTAGGGCCAGAGATGAAAGGAAAAATAAAGCATTCTGTTTGTAAATGGTGCTATAATAGCCTTACCCTTGAAGAATTAGCCGCTAAGGCAAAGGAAATCGGGTTAAGCTCTATTGAACTCGTAGGCGAAGAAGGATGGCCTACGCTTAAAAAATACGGCCTTACCTGTGCGCTGCCTTCCATGAGCGGTCTGGCGGCCAGTCTGACGAAAGGATTTAACGATCCAAAAAATCATGACGAACTGGTAGCGGCTTTTGAAGCGGCATTTCCGAAAATTCAGGCAGCGGGTTATAATACGGTAATCTGTTTTTCAGGAAACAGGAACGGCATGTCAGACGTAGATGGCATGCTCAATTGTGCTACCGGCCTGAAAAGACTGATGAAATCAGCTGAAAAATACAATATTACCATGATCATGGAGTTGCTGAACAGCAAAGTGGATCACAAAGATTATATGTGTGATCACACTGCCTGGGGTGCTGCTATGTGCGAAATGGTGGGTTCAGAGCGAATTAAACTGCTTTATGATATCTACCACATGCAGATCATGGAAGGGGATGTAATTGCCACAATAAGGAAATATCACAAATATATCGGCCATTACCATACCGGTGGTGTGCCGGGCCGGAATGAAATCGATGAAACCCAGGAGCTGTATTACCCGGCTATTATGAAAGCCATTTATGATACGGGCTTTACAGGGTTTGTAGGACAGGAATTTATTCCGAAGCGCGATCCGCTGACTTCCTTAAAGCAAGGCGTTCAGATCTGTGATATCTGATATTACCATGCTCTCCTGCATAAAAAATCCCTGTTGATTGCTCAGCAGGGATTTTTGCTTATTTCGGTTCTCAGTTGCGGAAAGGGAAAACCGCCGAAGGTGTATGAGACTTATGAATGTATTCTAAAAGTTCTTTCGCTTTATCAGGATACTTCGCTGCTACATTGGTCGTTTCACCCGGATCTTTCGATAAATCATACAGTTCAACAGGCCCTTCCGGATTTTTGATCGCATTCAGTAATACCGCTTTCCACTGTCCTTGTCTGACAGCCTGTTTGCCACCCTGCTCATGAAATTCCCAATACAGAAAATCATGCGGTTGTTGTTTCTTTTTACCGGTAAGGGCATTTACAAATGAAATACCGTCGAGCCCTTTGGGAGTTTCAGCCCCTGCCAGCTCTGAAAAAGTGGGCAGGAAGTCCCAGAATGCTCCCAGGTAGTCATTGGTACTGCCAGGTTTTATAACGCCCGGCCAGCGGGCTGCAAAGGGCTCTCTGATGCCACCTTCGTACAAATCTCTTTTATAGCCTTTAAATCCTCCGCCGCTGTTGAAGAAATCCGGGTCTGCACCACCTTCTACATGAGGACCGTTATCACTTGTAAAAATCACCAGTGTATTTTCGTCTAATCCTTTTTCTTTAAGCTTTGCCATTACCTGCCCGACATACATGTCAAGCCTTGCGACCATAGCCGCGAATGCAGCGTGCGGATACTCCTGAGATGCATAGCCGCCGGGGAGTGCATTGGGGCCGTAATCTTTCCCTGTATGGGCTTTCTCAGGGAATTTCCCTTTATAATACTGGAATAAACTGTCATCCGGTACCAGCAACTCAGCATGTGGCAGAATGTAAGGCAGAAACAGAAAGAAAGGGTCGCCCGCTTTTTGTTCATCCAGAAAAGCCACTGCCTTTTCCTGAATCAGGTCCGGCGCATAGGTTTTGCTGTACATCAGGTTCTGATTCGCTTCTAAAATTACCTTATTACGGTTATCCCACAGGTGATTCGGATAATACCGGTGGGCCAGTGCCTGGCAATTATATCCGTAAAACTGATCAAACCCCTGATGATTAGGGTCACCTTCTGATCCGACCGGACCAAGGCCCCATTTTCCGTAGGCAGCCGTTTTGTATCCTACGGTTTTTAACACTTCGGCAATCGTAATCACCGAATCGGCAATAGGAAACTGGCCTTCGGGTTTCATTTCCTTATTTCCTCTGATGTAGGTATGGCCTGTATGCTTACCTGAAATCAAAGCTGACCGTGAAGGGGCACAGACAGTAGTACCTGCATAAAACTGCGGGAAACGTGCTCCTTCTTTAGCGAGCCGGTCAATATTCGGTGTTCTGATCAGTTGCTGACCGTTAAAACCTACGTCACCATACCCCAGATCGTCGGCGAGAATCAGGATAATATTGGGTTTCTTTTTCTGGCTCCATACTGTACTGACACCCAGGCAGAGTAGGAGGGAGGCCAGTAAAAATGTTTTTCTCATAAAATTTAAAAGTAAATACGGACTGACAATATCCGGTATTTTACTTAGACTATCAAACAAATATAGTAAATAAGATTACCGGATTCCGTGTTATGACGGGAGTATGATGTATGGCTGTGAGATGAACCGGAAATGAAGCTCATTCAGCAATTCCGTTACTAATTTATTCACCATAACATCTGCTTTCAATGAATGTTTCAGAGCATGAAACAATATTTTTTCTTATCAAATGTATGTATTAAAAAATAATATTTAGATATTTGTCTAAATATCTAAATATGAATGAACTTTTTAGAGCATTGAATGATCAGACCCGGCGGGAGATTTTAAATAATCTGAAGAAACGGAGTATGTCTGCCGGAGAGATTGCCGAGCTTTTCAATATATCAAAACCCAGCATATCTCACCATCTGGAGATCCTCAGAAAAGCGGATTTGGTAAGGAGTGAGAAAAAAGGCCAGTTTGTGGTCTATTCAATTAACACCACTATGATGGACGAACTGCTGCAATGGATTTTAACTTTTAAATAAATACAGGATGAAAGTAACCTTTAGAAAAGAACTGTGGAATATCTGCGCTGTAGCCTTACCCTTCATTTACCTGATGCTGATCTGGGAGAGCCTCCCCGATGTTGTTCCGATGCACTGGAATATAAACGGTGAAGCAGACCGATATAGCAATAAATCAGGCTTATGGATGATCCCGGTATGCTTACCGCTTTTAACTTATGGTATATTTTTGATTACACCTGCCGTTGCTGGTGACCAGCTTAAAAAGACGGGCCCGAAATTCGATCGGCTGAAATTCTCAGTTGTCTTGCTTATGGCCGTATTGGCGAGTTATATCCTTTTTGTTATCAAAAAGGAGACCATCTTTTTACCCTCGATTTTACCAGGACTCATAGGACTTCTCTTCGCTGTTTCGGGTAATTATTTCCCTGTTTTAAAACGAAATATAGTTATCGGAATTAAAACGCCCTGGACATTAAAAAGTGACGCCGTCTGGGATAAAACACACCGTATGGCGGGGAAATACTGGTTTTGGGGTGGGATACTGATTGTCCTATGCAGTTTATATTTTGAACATGCTGAAATGGTAGTAATACTTTTGGTAACAGCCGTAATAATTTCAGTAATTCCCATCGTTTACTCTTATACCTGCTATAGAAAAATAAAGAAAGCAGGACTTGTTGAATAAGGTGTATCAGTGCGTTAAACAAAGGTCAGAAATACTGGTTATTTATAGAGCGGTCCTATTCCGTTGGATTAGCAGGATCATAAGGCACGGCAAATTGAAACCACACAATACTATTTAGACTCAATCAAATTAGCGTATATTTGCAAAAAAATATCCTATGAAAATTAAAGTACTGGCATTCATTTTACTGAGCACGACGCTGTCGTTTGGTCAGAGTAAAACAGAAGAAAAAATTCTACCTGCCGATGTGCAGATCAAAACGGCTTTACAGGCCGCACCACCTGAATTAAGAGACGGTGCCGCTGTATTGGGCTACAACCCGGAGGGTAAACTTGTGGAGCTTAGAAAAGGCACGAATGATTTCATCTGCATCGCGCCTGACTATAAGAACCCGGCTTATTATGCCTCTTATTGTTATCCGTTGTCGCTGGAACCGCTCATGAAACGCGGCCGCGAGTTAATAGCAGAGGGGAAAGGTTCGCAGAGAAATAAAATCAGGGATGCGGAATATAAAGCAGGGAAACTGAAAATGCCGAAAGAACCTGCGACCATGTATGCTTACTGGGGAACATTGGCCAATCTGGATCCTGAAACAGGGGAGATGTCTGACGCCAAAAGGAGATATGTTATCTATGTGTCCAATGCGAAAGCAAGTGATCTGGGGTTGTCTAACCAGCCAAATAATCTGGGGATGCCCTGGTTAATGGATGAAGGCACTTACAAAGCCCATATTATGATTACGCCTCCGCTGGATCACAACCATTAAAAAAAGCAAAACGGAGGTCGGCCGACCTCCGTTTTGCTTTTTTTAAAACTGTCGCCAGGTGGCATCGCTGACCGACCGGATGGTCTTTAAAGACTGATTTTTTATCTCCTGGTCATCTGTACCGTTACCCAGCAGGCGGAGTGTATCTATAATCAATGGTTTCTGATAAGACTGTCCAAACCAGCTTAAAGCTTCAATAGCGGTTAATCTCAGCTCTTTACCTGCATTTGTATTTTGTGCAATCTTCAGCACTTCGGGTACAACCGAATGATGGCGATAGAGGCGCAGAGAGCGGATTTCACTCAATAACTCTTTCTCCGGTGTCTTGTCACTGGCCAGGAGTGCTTTTAATGCTGCAGCCTTCGTTTTTTCATAGTTTACTTTTTTCCTGGCCCCTTCCAGCAAAGAGGAAGCATTGTATACGTTTGGATTGTCACCCAGATACCGCTCTAAGCTTCCGAGCATCTTATCATAATCAAAAAACTGAAACATCCAGTTAATTCTGTATATGCTGCGGCTCAGTTCCTGATCACTGAGATAACGCTCCGCAATCCGGTCGGTATACTTTGATTCGCCCATATCATTGATATCATATAAGGCCTTTCGCTTTATGTATTCATAATTATCATTTAAAGCAAGGTCAAGGACCTGTTTGTATAGCGGATTATCATATTTCCTGAGCAAGAAATAAGCCTGGGTTCTGACACTTTCAAAAGGAGAGGTCTTAAATATTTCAACCAGTTTCTGAGACAGTATTTTCTCATCTTCCAACCTGAACAATTCGGTAAGTGCATAGGATTGCAAATCGGCTTGCGGAGTCTTTAATGTGTTATACCAGTCTTTCTTTTTAGCATGCTTACCGGCCAGCAGCTGATTCAGCTCACCGGCTTTTCCGGCTTCAAAATGGTAGGTGGGGTCCCCGAAGATATGCGTTTCCAGAAAAGCCGTCTTTTTCAGCAGATGCCCCACACGGCTTCCGTATTGCAGGATTCCCAGCAGATTGGTTCCCCAAAGGTCCTGTAAAACACCTATGGTATTGGCAAAAGCGACTACATTCTTACCTGAAGAAAAAGGATAATATGCTGCCAGATAATCTTTTTTATGGAAGGAGCCCGTTAAACATGAATTCAGATAAACCACGCGGGCATTGACATGTGTCAGATCCTCCGCATGAATATCCATATTCTGGTTGAAAACAGAATCTTCTATAGCTCTTTCCGGCGAAAATGCGTCGTCAAACCATTTATCGTTCAGTCCTAAGCTTTTCTGAAAATCTGCTTTGACTTTCTCCAGATCTCTGTCTCTTTCTTTGGCAGCCACCATTTTTGAACGGATATACCGCCCTACGTTAACCATAGAGCTCTGAGGACTGGAAACATCGGGGTAGCCATTGAGTAACTGCAGGGTAGCAGTCCCGTGCCCGGTCATAAAGGCAAAGTCCAGCTCGGGTCTGTTGAGCTCGGTCAGTAAGTTATATTTCAGAAAATCAGCATTACGGTAATTCAGGAACTTAATGGAGTTTCCTTGTTCAAACAGTCCCGGGAACGATGAACGAAATGCCAGCAATTCATTCCCCCAGCTGATCGTAGACTGCGAGTTGTAACCGTGAGCGGTAGAAACGATCATCTGGTTGAGTGGATTTCTCTCCTGACGGACCTGCACCAGCTTGGTCAGATAAGCTTTGATCTGATCAACCGAATTATCCTTATCTCCGGAAACAGCAGGTTTGATTCGTCCGGTGTAAATATCCATTTCGATATAATGCGGGCTATCGTGGCGAAGTTTATAATAGTGATAAAGCTGGCGGTCTGCGTGGTCGTCTTGTTTGAGATAGTCAAACTGAAGATCAAAGTCATCATAGAAACGATCTGAAGGCACAGAGGAATTTTCCCATTTGAGTTTTTCAGACATTTTAAATGCTGAGGTCAGCACCTGTGCTTCACGGATCATGGGAATGGGGATATTTCCTACAAAAACAGCTCCTTCAAGCGGTTGTTTTTTATCCTGATACAGCTGATGTAAAATGGTTTTTATTTCCTCAGGCGTTTTCCAGTTATGAACGATAATATAGGTGCCCAGGCCATCGCTTTCAACACTTTTCTGATAAGCGCTGATTTCGCTGCGCGCTTCCTGATACGTTTTGTCATCTACCACAATGGCAAATGCAGTTTCAGATGACAGAGCAGGCCTGATGATTTCCTGCGCCTTAGCGGCTGTCAGTGAAATGGCCAGCAGAAACAAGATTCTTTTCATAGCTGTGGTAATTATTTTAGTATTTGAAATGTTCTTTGAGCCTGGTACCGTACGTCATCTGACCATTCTTTCTGACCGGCCAGTTCTTCACAAAGTTGAATGATCTGATCTTTCTGAAATGAATCCTTAAACCAGGATAAGGCTTCGAGCGCAGCAACCACATGCTTCTCCTCAGCCTGAGAGGTGCGGATAAATCCGATTACATCCGGCACATACTGGTGCATACGATAGGCTCTTAATATGGAGATCGCAAAACCCAGATTTTTATCGGGAAGCGTTTTGTTTCTTAGCTGATCATAATATTCATGCAGGAATGATCCGTTTTTGAATTTTCCGATCAATCGCGCCACCAGCTGCTGATCATACAGGGGATGCCGCTGCTGTTCTTTTTCAATGGTCTGTACCACTTCTTTCTGATCAAACAGTACCAGAGAACGTTCTACGTTAAAGGTGGTACGATTGGAGCTCATATCATTGAAATAAAGATTTACTAGCGGCTGTATAAATTCAGAGGAGCCGATTTCTGTCATATCATACACCGAAACCCTTCTCAGATACTCATGGTTGTCCTTTGAAGCGTCAATGATGATCTGATGCCAGTCGGCGGGGCGCAGTCTTTTCAGGATGAGGTAGGCTTCTGTACGGACAACCTCATCTTTGCTGTGATGGAAAAAATCTTTGAGCAGACGGATGGCTTCTTCGCGGGTTTCAGTTTCAGCGATTTTTCTCAACGCTAACGCCTGTACATCAGGTAATTCATGATTTAACTGCTTTTTCCAGTAACGGGCTGAGCGGTTGTGTGCGATCTGCTGGTTCCATCCGATACTGCCGGGAGCTGTGAAGTGAAACGACGGATCACCGAAAATATGGGTTTCGAGATAGGCTGAATGTTTAAGAATTTGTCCGATTCTGGTTCCATTCCGGATAAGCCCCATCATTTCATTGGCCCAAAGATCCTGCAGCACGCCAACGCTATTGGCAATAGTTACTACATTCGTTCCTTTTGAAAACGGGTAATAACCTGCGATATATTCCTCTAACTGGAACGAACCGTTAAAGCATGCATCAAGATAAACCAGCCTGGCATTGACCGGCCAGGATTTAATATCGGCAATACTGATGGTTTTCTGTTCTTCGTAAAGCGAATCCGCTATTATTACCTGCGGGTCAAAAGCATTAGCGAAGAATGTATCGTTTATACCCAGGCTGGTCATCAGGGATGCTTTTGTATCCTCCGGATTTTTGCCTTTTTTCTGTGCGTTTCTTAATTGCTGACGTACATATCTGGCTACATTTTCAAGCGATGGGGCAGGGGAGGAGGCTTCCGGATTGCCGCTGACAATCTGATAGTCAGGCAATCCGTGACCATTGAAATAAGCATAATCCAGATCCTTACGGCTGAGCTGCGTCATCCAGTAGGGTTTCATAAAGTCCTGATTATTGTAGCTTGAAAACTTAACATTTCCGGCACCGTTAAAAAGGTCTCTGAACTGATTCCTGAAACCAAACAGGACGGTCGACCAGCTGGTGAGAGCATTGGAGTTATACCCTTCGGCGGTATAGGTTGACACCTGATCCACCGGGTTAGAAACTGCACGCTGCGCGATATTTTTTTTCAGGTAAGCGCGGATCATTTCCACACTTTCTGCCGGATCTGAAACGGGAGGTTTCAGACGACCTGTGTAGATATCCATTTTTATTACCTGCGGACTACGGTTGTCGAGCTGATAATAAAACAGATTGTTCCGTTTTTCATCCTGCTTAATGAAATTAAATTTCAGCTTAAAATCATCGTAAAACCGGTCAGACGGAACGGATGATTCCACCCAGTCCATGGTCTGGGGCATTTTAAACGTAGAAGTTAAATGTTGTGCATCCCTTATCATCGGTACCGGAATATTACCGATCAGGATGGCTCCTTCCAGTTTTTGCTGCTCGTATAATTCCTGTAACTGTTTCCGGATGGCCTCCGGCTGTTTCCAGTCATCGGCCAGCAGGAAAACCCTGAGGCCGTCTTTTTCAAGTGATTGCTGATAAGCAGCAAGCTCACTGGTCAGCTGGCCGGCATGAAACCGGTCAATAACAACAGCGAAGGAAGACCGCTGCGCCCATGCACTGACGTTAAAAAAAATGACAGCAGACCATAAAGCCGCTATCCGGTATATATATTTATTCACCTTAGTTATAAAGTCCAACGGTTATATTGAAAAAGTGATTTGATAATTGGTCGGGATAAACAGTCGAATTGCCTATGGATGAAGTGTTTTCGGAATCGGCCCTAAAGTACAATTGTGAACGCCTTTTTTCAAAGGCCGGCAATGTTACCTGTAATTCCGCTTTGTGGGTCCAGGCGTCTGTCGTATTGAAATAGTAATTAGGATACAGGATTTGTGTCGCTACAAAATTTGATGTTTTGGGATTGGGAATAAATTGAAGTTCATGGTTACCGGCTTTCTTAAAGGAAGTTCTGTAACCGATGGTAATATTGAAAGGCTTCAGATGAATCCATTTCCGGGCATGAGCTGAGATCAGATAATTATTCCACTTCAGATGGCTTGATGTGCTTCGATAGACTTCATTTCTATGCTGAAAGGCAGCATTCAATCCGAAATTCCAGCTTACCGATTGATTTCTGTTTATTAATAAAACACTGTAATCCAGTGCAGCCCTGTTGTTGGTTTGTTCGTGCATTACCGCACTATGCAAAACCTCGTACTGAAGCGTGACGTCATTCAGGAACTGGATAAATTCGGTGTTCTCACTTTTCAGCCGGCTTGCTTCCAATGAAAGCATATGTCTGGCCTGAGAGATTGTGATTTCATACGTCAGGGTACCACCTTTCTCATCACTCCGGTGATGACCCGCATTGAACGGTACAGAAATGCCGTCGGTGGCTTGCTCGCCGGTGGTTTTTATATGTCCGCTTAACTGAATAAAACCTGACGAACTGATTTTGTTACTGACCGACAACCCGGCGCCGTACGTATTGCCTTCATAGAACCGGGAAAGCCCTCCCGATAAAATAACGGGGCCGTTGTAAAGGTATTCACCCAGGCCGAGCATCTTATAGATATTTTTAGGTAACTGATTATTTTCGAGTGAGATATTCAGATCTTCTCTGAAACGATTATAATAACCATATACCCCCATATCCCATTGTTTCAGGGAATAGATCAGTTGGGGTGTCAGCTCCAGATTTATTAATTTATCCGAAGGACGCGGGTCAATCTGTCTTGCTCCGTTCAGCACCTCATATTTAATTCCTAAGCCTGATCTTATATTCCTGGTAATTTCAGGGGTTAGTATTCTGGCTTCTAAAAGGTAGTGTTGCTTATTCCAGCTGGCATTGGTAACCGAATCGGCAATTTTATAAGGATTGTCACGATAAGGATCGGCCAGTGCCGTGAACCGGCTTCCTCTGTCCTGATATTTTGAGAAAGAGAACTGCCCGTAAAACTTCCAGTCATTGACGGATACGTACCTTTTAGAATCAATTTTAAAACCTTCACTGACTGAGGGAGTATATACATCCCTGAATGCTGAGTTCTGTTTAAAATAGGATAGCGAAGAATTTCCTAAACTGACAGAATCAGTATTTAACAGCTTTAATGGCATAATATGGCTCAGAAACCTGCTTTCAAACTCCAGGTGAGTCCACCGGTCAGCAGAAGGTAACTGTGCTGAAACAATATTAAAACCAAACAAAGGAATTAAAATGAGTGCTTTTTTCATTTGAAAAAACGAGCTGAATTACCAGGCTTTTGGTGACGGTTTTGCATTCACTTCAAAATCATTGGCAGAGTTGTTGGTATCCACCAGTACTTTTCTGCCGTTGGTTTCCTGTTTCACTTTGCGTCTCAGCGAGGTTCCGGAATAAGCGCTTCCAACAGTGTTCATACCAGCATCCAGATTGGTTGGCAATCTTTTGAGCTCAGGAGTAACGGTTGAATTGGCCACAGCATCCAGGGCATCAATTACGTCTTCTTTAGGCACACGTACATATTGTGTGGAAGAAGTGGAGTTGGGCTCGGTTACTTTTTCCAGGGCATCCGGGTTTTCATTACGGAAAATCACCAGACCGCTTCCCATCACACCGGGTAAGTAATCAAACAAAGTAGTGGAATAAGCGTATAAGATGTCTACGTTCGGTACTTCGGGGTTGTCGGTGTCCGGCGTGTTAGGATTTACATAATAATACACTTCAAAGTCAGCGATACCAGGTCCCAGGTTAACCGGAGAATTTGCGTTTCCGTTAGGATCGTCTTTATGGTTGATTCCATCAACGGCAATCACGATAGATTTTCCGGGCGCAACCGCATGTTCGGTTCCGTTACCGGGGATTCTGAGCATGGTGCTGATGTAAGCATCCTGCAATCCCTGCGCGACGAAGCCGTAAAATGATGTTGCAGAAGTTGTTGCTGCTTTTGTGCTGCCGATCAGCAGTCCGTCAGCAAAGAGGGTGTCTGTTGAATTGTTGTAAATCTCAATGAACGCGTCATAGAAATAATAAGAATCAGGTGCACCGGAGTAATAAAACTCTTTAATTAACCAGTCACCTACGGCTCCGCCTTCTAAGGTAAGCGTTTGTGAGCCTTCACTTACGATATGCAACTGAGCAAGGGAAGCATTCAGGAACAATTCACCTGCTATACCTGTAATGGCTTCGGTTTCTGCGGCAGACAACGTTTTAGTAGCTGTAACGGAATAATTTCCGGGAGTCAGATTTTCAAAGGCGGCGACTCCTGTAGCATCGGTGTTCTGAGAAACCTCCATGTTGGTGGTCAGGTTTTTCAGCGTTACGCTAACACCTGAAGCTATGGCATTCCCAAAAGTTCCGGGATACTGAACGGTTATGCTGTATTTCAGAGAATCACTACCAGGAGTCACTTCCTTATCATCCTTACACGATGCAAGCAGTACCGTGAGCAGGAGTGCAAAAAATAAACTGATGTTGGTTTTCATAAATAAAATGTATATAAATAATTAAAGTTTGATTGAGATTTCTGTTCCGAAAAATATGCTGATATTCCTCTTATAATAGGTATTGGGATACCTTGTGCTGCTTTCCAGGGGCCGGTAGTTGATGAAATTATTGGCAAAAAAGGAGAAGTTAAGACCCGCTTTAAACTCTTTGGTCAGCTTCAGATTAAACAGCCATAGAGGGTCCCATTTTTCCGTTCTGTAAATGGCTTCATTGATGTTCAGATATAAGTCCGGATCATTGATATTATTGATCGTTTTCCGCTCTTCATCTGTGAAATACTGTATGGCGGGCAGTGCTTCTGCGTTCTGCATGGGGATATAACCGATGGGCTGTGACTCATAGTTTAAATACCTGTTTTTGTCCATCCAGATTGTCTGTGCCGACAGGGTGACAATAAAACTGAGTTCGGGGATGTGATGGATGGCCCGGATAGTAGTGACTATCCTTTCATCAATAGTGCCGCGACCTGAGGCAAATACTCCGATCCGCGTGGTTTCCCGGCCGGCTACATTCTGCTGTAAAATGTAATGATTGTTCGCCACTGAACGGGTTGACGTATAGGCACCCATGATGTTGAAAGTAGTCTTGATAGGCTGAAACTTACCCAGGTCCATTTCCAGTTCCACACCTCTGTTGAGCCGGTTAATATTATTGTTGGGAACCGAGTAAGAAACAAATCTTGTGCGGTAGTCTGCCTGGTCACTCAAAACGGGTTTAGCGCCCGCAGGCCGTTCTGCAACGTTATAGACAGGGTAATGGGCAAACCTGACAGAATTCAGTGTTGTTGACATGGTATATCCATTGGGAGTGTTTTCGTGGTAACCCGTCAGAGAGATACGTTTTTTTTGTAGTGTGCCCCATTCATAATCCAGCCCTATTTCTGATTTATAGGTTCTGGCAAGTTTTAAGTCGTTATTTTCAGACCCGTATACCCTTGTTGAAATAAGGGCCATCCTTTCATCGGGGTTCTGGGTATAGTGATTCAGACTGTAAAAGTCGAAGTAAGCATTTTCAGGATAGATATATAACAGTGTAGGCGCTTTGGCCGTAATACCATATCCGCCTCTGAAGGTGATTTTGCCAGGAAATCTGACAGAAAAATTGAGCCTTGGGCTTAACGCGTTTAAATGATAATCCGAATCAAACGGCTGAATAAAATCATACCGGAGCCCTGCTACAAGATTCACTCTGGTAAATCCCCACACGGCACTCATCTGATCCTGCACAAACAATCCGATCTGATTTAATGCAGGAATATTGTCAAAGGGCCTGACTCTGTACGCTGAGCTGCTGGTATTACGAGGAGGCCGTGTAAATGTTTTTCCGTTTCCCAGGTTCACATCGTAATTCCATTCGGCACCTGTCAGGATGCTGTGATTGATGCTGGAGGTAAAGAGATTCATCTGGTTGGTTACTTTAGCAGCCAGTGACAAAGGTTTCCCGTCTACCCACATTCTGCTCATATAGGATGATGGCAGGTAGGATACTTCGTTGGTGCTGTTTTCCAGTGCATAGGATTCTGCTGTGATATCTGCCGTATAAAATTGTTGCTGGTATCCTTTCTGAATTCCGTAGTTAGACGAAAAGTTGTACCTGATATTACGTGACAGCTTTCTGTCAAGGGTGATAACACCATTGGTAGAAAAGCGGAAATTTGATTCCCTGGAAGTGTTTTTGGAAGAGTCAACTACGAAATCAGGGTCCATATCATAGATGTCCCGTGACTGGCTGAAGGCAAGTGTCGAATTTGATCTCCAGTTTTTTTGTCTGCCCAATAAGGTAGTGAATTGTACTGTTCCGGTAGTCCGGGTATAGTTCTGGTAATGATTCGTTTCCTTATCATTACTTTTGGTGTAATCCAGATCGACATAAAGGCTGCTGTTTTTATGACCGACATCAAAGCCTTTACCGCCCCAGAATTGTGTAACGGTAGGATTGAACCGGGCCTTCAGCTGCAAAGGCTCTTTGCTCGCTTTGGTTTGCACAATGATCGCCCCGGTATTTAAATCACCATATTCAACGGAAGGAATACCACGGATTACTTCGACACTCTCAATATTATCAGCATTAACAGATCTCAAATCAACACCGCCGCCACTGGAGGAAGAAAACCCTGCACCGGAGCCGGCTGTTGCCGTGTTGATGGCCTGAAGGTTTGCGTTATTCGAGATACTGGCTCCGTTGATGATCACCGAAGTACCTAAGGAACCCAGTTTATCGGCACCGTACTGACGGATACTGGCCTGATTAGCATTGGAAAAATCAGGATTTGAGACCAGATTTCCCGGGATAAGCTGTAAAACTTCCTGCAGACTGGTCGCCTGTAAATGTTCAATGGCTTTTCTGTTAATGTGGGTAGAAGTGGTTGTATTTTTAACACCGGTTGTTCCTACTACTACCACCGTTTCAAGATCAAGTGTATTCTGTGAAAGCTTAATGGTTATTTCTCCGGTTTGATTTGCCGCTGCATCGTATTCTTTAATCAGATACCCGTCATGTATAATGACCAGGCTGATCTCTTTATCGGGGAGCTTGGTAAGCAGGAATTTACCTTCGGCGTTCGTATATACTTCAATCCCTAAATTTTTAACAAAGACAAGTGCGTTGCTGATTACTTCACCCGTTTTATCATCAATGACCAATCCCCGGATATCGCCTGTTTCGTCAACAGAAGGAATTATATTTTTCCCATATACATTTCCGATACTTTGCGCAACAACAAGATGTATACAAAAGAATAGGGTAAAGCAATATTTCATGGATGTTTTAATAAATTCTCACAAAGCTATCTTCTATTTATAAGTAATCCAAATAAAAATGATGATAAAAAAATGGCTAATAAGTGAGTTTATTGGTATAATTATTTGTTTATTGATTTAATTAAAGAATTAAATTTTGTGTATTATTCTATTGTAGACAAAATGTATGTTATGTGCTGAGGTTTAAGAAATTTGGAATGTTTAAAATTTAATACACTATTAAAAAAATAAATTATTAAGATTTTGATTTTTATTCCATTAAGTGTTCATTTTCAGGACATAATTCGTTTAGTTAAAAAATTATAGGTGCTGGTATAAATATTGTATTTAGTTTTATTGAAATTGTATTAAATGTAGTTTTGGGCCTGGGCTGCCTGAGCGTTTTGAAGATTGTGTTAATGGATCTGAACAGGTTTCGGATACTGTTCAGATCACGGCTGAAGAAATGTTATTTTTCCGTTGCATCAGGACTTTCGGCATAATTAATTCCGGCTGATTTAAACTATTTGATCCGCAGAAGGTCTTATAGGGAAAGTTCGATGGGAAGTCAATGTGTTAAGGGCTTTTTATCAACAGTTTAATTATATCGTATCAGCTATATTTATATGAAAAAGCTAAGTAAAATTTTGAGCGTTCTGCTAATGATATTTCTGGCATCCTGTGCCAGTCAGAAAACCACAGTAAGCCAGGCAAGCCCGGAAGAGGTACTTGCAGCTATTGATAAGCAGGCATTTCAGTTTGATTCGCGCTTTGTGCAGCCTGCGCGCGGACGGTCACTCAATATTACCGGGAATTATTTTTTGCGGGTAACACCTGAGAAAATCGTGGCGGACCTGCCTTATTTTGGCCGTGCTTATTCAGCTCCCATCGGATCGGAAGGAGGAATCAAATTCGAGTCTTCTGATTTTGAATATGATGTACGCACTACCGGTAAAGGAGGGAAAGAAATCCGGATCAAAATCAATAATTCAGCAGTTGTACGTGAAATGACCTTAACCACTTTCGGAAACGGCAATGCCGACCTGCGGGTGACTCCGGCCAACAAACAGTTTATTTCGTATAGAGGAGAAGTTCGTCCGCTGGAGTAAAGGCTGAGTCTGGAAGCTACCGCTCCGGGATGAACCTGGCCGGAGCGGAGCTTAAACCCAAATTCCGCATTAGCTCATGGCCTACAATTTTATTT